>JAHDCK010000155.1 GCA_020629915.1 Saprospiraceae bacterium | reverse complement strand
ATGCCCTGGAATCAGTTTGAAAATTTTGAGGGACAAGAACTGGCAGATTCTTTTCCTACAATTTTGTATAACCATAATGCTAACCCGATTTTAATTGGAGGAAGCGACTCGGAATTACAAGTAAAGGATCTTATAACTAATTCTAACGTATACAATGATATTATAATTAGTAATCCGCCATTGAACCTGGTTAATGGTGCGCCTTTTTCCATTGCAAATATATTGCAGGGTGCAACAGCCTTTGATGACTTAGGGAATGCACTTTCTTCTTATACGAGTTCTTCTGATGTAAAAGCAATGGAGATTACTCAGTTTATTACGCCAACATCCCAATCTACGGATGTAGCCTTTGCTAATGACACCGTTCGAGCTGTGACCACTTTTGATGATTATTATGCTTATGATGATGGTTCTGCGGAAGGGAATGTAGTTATCCAACAATTGGGCGTGACGATAGCTACAGAATTTGAGGCGAATGTCAAAGATACTTTACGAGCTGTACGCATTCATTTTCCTTATATAAATGGAAATGTAGGGAATCAGCGTTTTAATATTCGGATTTGGGTAGGAGAGTTGGATGATTCCCCTAATGTAGAAGAAACCTTATTGGCACCAGAGCAGGGCGTTGACTTTGCTACTTATTTGATTTCTCCGGATAATCCCATTGTTATTCCTGCCGGGAGTAAATTTTATGTGGGCTGGCAACCGGCAACTATTTCTACTTTGATACCCGTAGGACTGGATAAAAATAATCCGAATGGTGCGAAAAACAGTTTCTACTCGGCGGGAGTCAACTGGCAATCCGTAGGAGATTCTTTTGATGGTTCTCTGATGATTCGTCCGGTGTTGGGAGAAGAAGTGTTGGTGAGTGCGCCGGTCATTGCTGCAAGTTCCCTGAATATTTTTCCGAATCCGGTAGACGATGTTTTAAATATTGAATTAGAATTTCAAGATGAACATATTTTTGAAATATACGATTTAATGGGAAGCGTTTTAATAAAAGGAAAAAATTTTAATACAATAAATGTAGAACATCTAACGACAGGTGTTTATTTTATAAAAGTTAAAAATATAAGCACAAATAAAATTTATACAAATAAAATTAAAAAAAAATAATATGATTTTAACCGTAGAGGAACTAAAGGCGAAGCTCGATGCCAAAGAGGATTTTCTTTTGATAGATGTTCGGGAGCCTTATGAATATGAAGAATTTAATATAGGTGCAAAATTAATTCCATTGGGGAATATCATCTCTGCTGCGGAAGAATTAGAAGCGTGGAAGGAAAAAGAAGTGGTGATTCATTGTCGCTCCGGAGCCAGAAGTGCTGCCGCCCAGGAAATCCTGCTTTCCAGTGGGTATAAAAAAGTGTTCAACCTCGAGGGCGGAATATTGGCCTGGAAAGAAAGGATTGTGCAATAGTACAATGGTTCAATGGTACAATGGTTCAATAGTGGGATGGTGCATGTCATTATTCATTTTTAATTATTCATTATTCATTATATATGATTATTGTTACAGGTGCAGCGGGTTTTATTGGTAGTTGTGCAGTGAGTCATCTTCTGGGTTTGGGGCATGATAATATAGTGGCCGTGGATAATTTTGAGCGGGCGGACAAGCAACTGAATCTGGAAGGGAAATCTTATGTTCCGGTGGAACGAGAATTGTTTATCCGGGAATGGATTCATCAGAACCGTCGGGACATCAAATTTGTTTTTCACCTCGGAGCCAGAACGGACACAACGGAAACAGATGTTGTTCTTTTTAATAAATTAAATTTAAATTATTCAAAATTTGTTTGGAAGGCTTGTGCCGAAAATCAAATTCCTCTTATCTATGCTTCAAGCGCTGCCACCTACGGTTTAGGCGAATTGGGCTACGAAGATCGCCATGATATTGTTTCCAATTTAAAACCGCTCAATCCTTACGGGCATTCTAAAAATGATTTTGATTGCTGGGCATTGAAGCAAAAACAGCAACCGCCATTCTGGGCCGGACTCAAATTTTTCAACGTCTATGGCCCGAATGAATTTCACAAGGGACGAATGGCTTCCGTGATTTTCCACACGCATAAGCAAATTGAGGAAACGGGTGGCATGAGATTATTCCGTTCTCACAAGGAAGGCATTGCCGATGGACAGCAAAAAAGAGATTTTATTTATATAAAAGATATTCTTAAAATAATGACCTTTCTCCATTCTCAACGGCCTGAAAATGGCCTGTATAATCTGGGAACCGGGCAAGCGCGCTCCTTCTACGATTTGGCAGAAAATACTTTCAAAGCCATGGGCCGGGAAACAAATATCTCCTACATCGACACGCCTTTAGATATTCGAAATACATATCAATATTTTACCGAAGCAAATATTTCTAAACTCCGCCAAGCCGGATATGATGAAGATTTTTATTCTCTCGAAGAAGGGGTAGAGGATTATGTGAAAAATTATCTTATAGGCAAAAAATATTTTTAATAATTACTTATATGCCCTTATATGCCTTATGTGGTTAAATAAAAATATCTAGAACCACATAGGCATATAAGGGCATATAAGATTTATTCCATCTTCACTCTAACCCCCTGCGAATGACTCGTAAATTCCGGCGCATACATACATTGAATCGTAGTGATACCATTAGAAAAATCTCCCTTGTGTGTGGCTCGAAGTGGATACTCAAAAACATAAGTTCCTTTAGGTAAATAAGAAATAAAGAAATGTGTTGCCAAATCTTTTGTACTTTCATAATACCCAAAACCATCCTGCCACTTGTACCGGCTGATGACATTTATGGGTTCAAAGCCGGACGCACGCATATCTTTCAAATGTAAAAATTCCATATCTCTGTCGGTTCGGAGTTCTATTCGGACGATGACTTTTTCTCCGATTGGAATGTTTTGACCCTCGGTGACTTTTGATAATTCGGGGCCGGTTTTAGTTGATTTTTCTATATATAATTCTTTCTTTAATTTTAAAGGCGTATCCTCGAAGAAAGTAATTTTATCCAGGTCTTCAAAATATTGCCAGTAGATGGCTCCCCAGGCTGGATTTTTATTTGGATTGTCCACTTGCACGTTTGCCATGTCATTTGTTATATCTGTTTTTTTCCAATCCATTTTAAAATAACCCGTTCCGGCTTCCATGCGCTTGGGGTAAATTTCGTTGTCGCCTAAAACCGGGTGCGTAGAAACGACGGGCTTGGAATCCCCAATTTTAATTTTTACTGCTTGATCTTCCAGTAGCCAATTGTCGCCTTTTAGCAAGAGAGCGTAAGTAGCCGCTGCGGTGGCCTTGGTCGTTTTCCAGTGATTGGTTTGCTTATTTTTCAGCAGCCAGACTTTCAGATCATCCACTGCTTTTTCATTTTGCGCCACCTCATCAAAAACTTCAATCATTAAAGCGTGCGTTTCAATCGGCAACTGATACCAAAAATACCCATTTGTATATTTCCAATACATTCCAAGTTCCTCGTTGTTGAGGGACCGTTCGTCCAGAGATTTTACGATGAGATTAGGCACTTTTGAACTTGGATACAGGCGATGATAAGCCAGCGCAATCATCCCCATATTGTAATCCGATTGTTTCATCCAGTATTTTTCAACCTGATCCCGGAAGTAGGAAATGGCTTCCGTACTTGCCGTTATATCTCTGTCAGGAAAGAAGGAGCGCGCATAAAAATAATGGCAAACATAGGAAGATAAATTATTGGAATTTAATTGTTTTCTTTCCTTGAGTTTATTGTAAAATCGAGTAAATTCTTCATCCGCAAATTGAGCAGCTTTATTTAATATACGATTTACTTTTTTGTCACTTTTCTTTAAAATACCTAATTTCCTAAGATGCCCCAAACGCTCAACGACGTATTGTGAGATGTATGGATTGGGCCTGCCTCCGGGAAACCAGGAGAAAGAACCATCGGCATTTTGCCGTTGCTCCAACTTGGAAAGAGCGGCATCCAGCTCGCTGCCCATTTTATTCAAATCAAATAAAAGTCCTATATTTTTTTTCTGTTGAGTTTCACTCATGCTTTCCAAAACCCAGGGCGTTTCTTCCAGCAGAGCAGATTTTAATTCCTCATTTTTGGCGAGGTTGTTAACCAGCGCGTCCGTGTCCTGCTCAGACCACCGCTTGAATACCTGTTGGATTTTTGGGTGGGAATTGGCAACGTGTGATCCCAGCGCATTGGCATAGTAGCGGTTGAGTAATTGCTCCGTACATTCATGCGGATATTCCATGAG
This sequence comes from Saprospiraceae bacterium, assembly GCA_020629915.1. Taxonomy (GTDB): domain Bacteria; phylum Bacteroidota; class Bacteroidia; order Chitinophagales; family Saprospiraceae; genus JAHDCK01. Next base: position 6,036 of record JAHDCK010000155.1, on the reverse strand, counting down.
ATAAGGCAAAGCCTGCACCGCATACCAGGCCGGGTTTGAAGTAAATTCTAACGTATATTTGTGATTTTCAAGTGTATTTGAGCCGGATGTTTCCTTCATTCGTCTAAAGGTAAAATCCTTTTTCTCCTGTCCTCTGACCGGGAGCGGCATGGTCTCTGTTACTAACATTCTATTGGTAACAACCGGCAAAGTATTTTCTTCTCCATCTGAAAAATCGTTGGTTTTAGCGATGACCTGATAGGAGAGGGCGTTCACTTTTCCGAATGGAATTTTTAACTTCCAAAACAAGGGAGCGTTACCTCCGGGATTTGCATTAAATTTTATAATATTATTTTTATTATTTAATAAATCATCAACAGGCTGCATCGTCGTCGCATCAAAAATTTTGAGTTCCGCTTCACCTGACATATTTTTATCAGTCATATTAGAAACTTTCGCTGATAGTTCTATTTCATCTCCTTCCCTTAAAAATCTTGGAACGTTGGGCTGAATCATCAACTCCTTTTGAGTTACTACCGATTTTGTTATAGAACCTATTTTTAAATCCTTAGTATGGGCCAGAGCCATAAACCGCCAACGGGTCAACGCTTCATTCATTTTAAATTTTAATATTAAATTCCCATCTGCATCCGTTTTTAAATCCGGAAAAAAGAAAACCGTTTCATCCAGATTTTTTCGGATTTTTAACTCCGTAGGGATAACTTCTGTATCCAATTCATTTTCAGCACCATCTTCATCAATATCTTCTGTAACATCAGCAGATTTATTCCTTATGGCACCGTTTTTCTCCCAATTACCGGGTGCTGCTTCCTCTGCACTATCCATAGTCATCGGAGCAGTTGAAGGGTAAATTCCACCTCTTCCACCATATCGTTCTCCATGAAAGCGCAGGCCGTTATAATCCCATGCAGGTTGGTTGAGGTAGTAGGTATAGCTGTTTGTTTCATTCCAGGACAAATTATAATTTCTGGAATAACTCATTCGCTCTATGGAGTTAGACTTGTTAAAAAATTTATTAAAGAAATATTTTTTATAAATATTAATATCCCAGTTGTTTTGAGTATGATGCAAATCAAGGGAAGCGTCATACATCCCGGCCAAAAATTCAGCGGTGACTTTCGCGCCCTTTTCTCCGGAAATTTTTACCTGCCATTCTTCTTCAGAACCGGGTTCCATTTTATTGCGCCAGGAAGCTAATTCAATTTTTAACTCTTTATTCGTCCAGGGCACATACACCGGAAGTGTCCTTTGATGAAAGCGATTATTTCTTATCGTTACAAAATTAAAATAAACATTTCCACGATGTTTTTCTTCTATATTAAATTTAAAATTGTTTGTTTGATTCACTTTGAGCCAATCAGCCTCAGCAGGTTTTCCTTCAAAAACAAATTCTTTTAAAATATATAAATCCTTTTCAGATGAAAATAAATCAAATCGGACTGAATTTCCAGGCTCTCCCTTTTTATGAGAACTATAAACATCTAATATTTGATTGACAGGAGAAGTTTTACTTTTTATATCATAAATAATGATGTATTTTTCATCTGTAACTTCCGCCCCGTTTTTATCCTTTGTAGAAGCCACAAATTTGTAATAACCCGGCTTCCATTTTTTGACGTTAATTTCTAATGTATCTGTATTGTTTTTATCTATTGTGTAATTAGCAATGGCTTTTTCCACTGGCCAAAACTCCCGGAGGTTTTCCCTTTTGTAAGGGGCATAAGGAAAATTCTTTCTAAATGTTTTTTCATCAATATTATAAATATCCGGCGGACTCCACAACCTTTTGGAATATGCAATCTCTGGATTTTTCAAAGGATAAACCACAACAGAAATTTCAGCAGGGACTTTGTTTAGGCTCAAATTTTGTGCTTCTACATAGTATTTTAATATTTGTGATTTGTCCAGATTCTCAGGAGCCACAGCATTGAGTCTTCTGTTTTTATATGCAGCATAAAGACGATTATTTTGAGATTGGGTTTCTCCTGTAATATCAGTTACATCAACCTGTATCGAATAAGAAAAATTTGGATTTAAATTTTTTGTAATACTTTTATCCGGCAAAAGCGTAAAGGGAATTTTAAAATTCCCGTTTTCATCTGTTGTCGTAGTGCCACTCGCAATTTCTCTGGCAGGGAAGCGCGGTTGATAATAAGGGTATCGCCAATAGGGAAAAGAAGGGAAAGAACTCCTGCGGGTTACACTGTATTTCACCGTTGCTCCGGAGATGGCATTGCCTGCTAACCCCTTTGCGCTTCCTTGGACTTCAAGGGCATCATCAAGTTGATACTCTTTTTTTATCGGAAGGAAAGTGACTTCAAATTTGGGCCTTTTATATTCTTCTACTGAAAAGGAATGAGTCGCTTTATATCCATTACTTTTATATTCGATATAAAAATTTCCATTTAATCCTCCTGTGGGCAAAACGAAAGAACCATTGATAGAACCGTATTCGTTTGTTGTTAACTCAATGGTTTTTTCAACTTGTCGATTGGGATTGACGAGGTTGACTTGGATGTTTTTATTAGTCAGGAGTTTTCTTTCCTTTTTAAATTTTTCTACCAACAGTCCCTTAAAAAATATCCGTTGTCCCGGCCTGTAAATTTTGCGATCAGAAAAGGTATACATGTGTTGCCGTTTCTTTTCAACAGTATCATATTTTCTCATATAATAAGATTCTCCCAGTTCTATTTGATCATTTTTGTAGGACCAGCGAATGGTATTTCTGTTTTGACCTCTAATTCCGCTTTTTGATTTTGGGATCACAATCTTTCCATTAGCATCAGATGTATATTCTTTTGTTACATTATACTTTTCTGTGTTTGTGCGGTAATTTCTTTCATAATGAATTAATTCTGCTTTTGCATTTTTTAATGGATGGCCAGTGTTTCTGTCAACCACATAAAAAACATAGGCATCTCCAATATCCGCTTTAATCCAGGATATATCAGAAACATATATTCGTTGAAAAATCATTCCATTATTCTTATCTCCAAAATCTGCTTGGTAAGAACTCCAAAGAATATAATGCCCAGTCTCCAGTGCCGGAAGTATTATTTCGGTGGTATGGGAGCGGAAGTCTCCGGGGTTCGTTAAGGGAACTGACCACTGCTTGACGACAGGACAGGAAGCAAAATATTTTTTCATTTCATCAAGTCTTCCCGGTCCCAAAATTTTGGTTGCCTCTCTGGTATCTGCTTTTAAAATCTTAAAGTGAACCTGATCAATATTTTTATATATAATTTTTCCCAGCGAAGGTTTGTTGACGGGTATAGTTTCTTCTGTCTTCATACTCAACTCTTTCTGATCTATGCGCTTCCTAAGAGTTTGGCACATTTGTGCTCCTCTTGAGGAGGGGAAAGATTCAATGGCTTTCATGCAATACTCCCTGGCTTTTTTTACATCCCATTGTTTTTCCTTATAAAAATCCGAATTGTATTCACCTTTTTTCTTATAAAAATATTGAGCCATTTCAAAAAGAACCTCCGTGCTCAATTCATTAGATGTATTTTCTTTGTATAATTTATTTAAACTATTAAAATACAATTCCTCTTTATTTTCATTTATTGATTTTTCATATACAAATTTTAAACGATTGAGATCGTGGTGAATCATTGCAGATTTGTCTTTTCTTTTTTCGTGAAATTGCAACAGATGTTTAAAAGTATTCAATGCCAAAAATCCAGGATCTTTTTTGTTTTCTGCGGGAAAAGCTGCCTTGTAAAATTTTGCCCGCTCCCCGAGTAAATCAGGATTGGAAAAATCGTATTTGGCTTGAAAATTTGTTATATGAAAATTTTCTTTTTTAAAAAAATTGATGGCATTTTCTGCTAGTAAATCATAGATAGTCGGCCAGCGATTATAATCCAAATTGTCCTGATGAATTAAAACAAGATCATATTCTTTCAAATTTATTTTTTGTGTGCTTTTGTCTTCCAGAGAAGACAAGTATAAATCTATAATATGTTCTTCCATTGTTTGTGCATCCCAGGTGCCAATGTCCTTTGGTCGAATATCTATCTTTGAACGTTCTCGAATGGCATAGGAGTTGGCAACAAAATAATTTTGATAAGATTGGGCGGCCGCATTTTGAAGAATAGCCTTAATGGGAGCGTTGGCATTTGTGATTTCATCCTCCAACCTTTGCAATGTTTTGGTCTGGGCATCCTTTTCTTCCAGTTTTTTCTCAATCCCTGTTTTTAGGAATAACGCTTTCAAAAAATTCGGATAATCTTTTTTTCGTTTTGTTTTTTCATAGATTGGCTGAACCTTTTTCAAAGCAGATTTGATTTGTCCATATCTGTTAAGCGAATCAATTTCTTTCCAATCCTGGTCGGTTTGCCCAAAGCTGTTGAAGGAAACTAAAATAGTAAAAATTCCTATTAAAAAAATATAATTCCGATTTTTCATAGCGTATTTTTTATCTGTGAAAAAGTAATTTTAAAACGTTCAGATGTGGTTATTATTGGAAAATGGTTAGGATGACGATATAAAGAAAACTTCGAATTGTTTTCTATTTGGCAATAGAAAGGTAAACAAATTTTTAAAAATGATGTTTCTCATTACTAATAAATCAACTAAAAAATGCTTTCTATCTTTTGGTTTCGGAGGGATTTGCGCCTGGAAGACAATGCTGCTTTATACCACGCCCTTAGAAAAAATAAAAATGTCCAGCCGATTTTTATTTTTGACAAAAATATTCTGCAAAAATTATCCAATAAAAAAGATCCTCGGGTCGATTTTATCCATCAAACACTCCTGGATTTAAAACGTAAATTAAATGACCTTGGAGCCGACCTTTGGATCAAATACGGGACCCCCGAAAAAGTCTGGAAAGATATTATTTCAAAAAATAATATAAAAAATGTGTACACCAACCGCGATTACGAACCTTATGCTCAAACCCGCGATAAAAAAATAAAACAACTCCTCGAAAAAAATAATATTGCATTTAAAACATATAAAGATCATGTAATATTTGAGAAAGATGAGGTGACGAAAGACGACGGAAATCCCTATACGGTATTTACCCCGTACTCCCGAAAATGGAAAGCCAAACTTCTCACTCGAACAAAAGGAGAAGACCCGATCCAAAGTTTCTACTTTAAAACTTATCCTGTAAAAAAATATTTTAAAAATACAAATAAAATAAAGCCCGCTCCGCCACTTTCTTTAAAAGACATCGGATTCAAACCTTCAGGAATGACCTTCCCGGATAAAACGGTAAAACAAAGCCTGATTAAATCCTACGATAAAACCAGGGACATTCCGGGCATTCGGGGGACTTCTCAATTGGGTTTGCATTTTCGTTTCGGCACCATCAGCATCCGGGAAAAAGCCAGGAAAGCGGCCCGACTCAATGCTACTTATTTGAATGAATTGATTTGGCGGGATTTCTACAGCATGATTTTATTTCACTTTCCCCACGTAGCCAAAAATTGCTTTCGGGAAAAATACGAAAGACTCGAATGGCGAAACAATGAGACCGAATTTAAGGCCTGGTGCGAAGGGAAAACGGGTTACGCCCTGGTGGATGCCGGGATGCGGGAACTCAATGAAACGGGCTATATGCACAACCGGGTTAGGATGCTCGTCGCTAGTTTTTTGACCAAACATTTACTCATTGACTGGCGATGGGGTGAGGCTTACTTCGCCGAAAAATTATTGGATTTTGATTTGGCGAGCAACAATGGCGGCTGGCAATGGGCAGCAGGTTGCGGAACGGATGCCGCGCCTTATTTTAGAATTTTTAATCCGATGACACAACAGAAAAAATTTGATAAAGATTTAATTTATATAAAAAAATGGATAAAAGAGTGGGGGACAGAGGATTATCCCACGCCTATTGTTGACCACCCTTATGCCCGGGCACGCTGCCTTGAAATGTATAAACGATGTCTCGCTTAGTTTTTTAGAAATTCACATTTTTTTCCATTCTATTTAAAATAAAACACTTATCATTACGTCTTTTTAGAAGAAATCTTTTGGCTCTAATGATTTCATTTGGTTGTAGTTTGAGATATGTTCAATTTTTTT
>JAHDCK010000154.1 GCA_020629915.1 Saprospiraceae bacterium | reverse complement strand
ATTGTAAATCGGTTCTAGGATAATCGGCTTAGCTTGCTTGAAGGCATCCTTAAACGCCGAACTCGCCGCAATCATAAACGCCATATCATTGGAATCTACGGCGTGCATTTTACCATCATAAACACTCACGCGAACATCCTGCACCGGAGAACCCACCATCGGCCCGTTTTCCATTTGCTGGCGAATACCTTTTATAATAGCGTTGGTGTACTTGGCATCAATAGAACCACCGACGATACACCATTTGAATACCAGTTTTCCACCGGAAGGCAGGTCAAACTCCTGGGTATTTCTAACGGTAAGTTCGGATGGCTCCGGCATTCCTTCGTGGTAAGGCTCTACCCGCATGTGGACTTCACCAAACTGCCCGGCCCCACCGGATTGTTTTTTATGGCGATAAGATGTATTGATACTTTTCGTAATCGTCTCCCGGTAAGAAATGCGTGGCTCTTCAAATTCTAAATTTAAATTATATAATTTTTCAAGCCTGTATTTTATCATATTTAAATGAAGCTCTCCCTGACCCTGGATAATGGTTTGTTTGAGTTCCTGATTTTGATCCACTAGAATAGTTGGATCTTCCTTTTGCATTTGCTGGAGTCCCATCGCCAGTTTTTCCAAATCGCCTTTACTTGGCGGCTTGACGGCAGAGCGAATCCTCGGCGTCGGGAAACTAATCGGATCGATTAAAACTTCCTTTCCTTTTCTACCCAACGTATCGTTAGTTCTCGTATTTTTTAATTTTACAACCACACCAATATCACCAGCGTGAAGCGTCGTTGCATTTTCTCTTGTTTTACCATTGACTAAATAAATCTGACTCAGGCGTTCACTATTGGAAGTCCGGTGATTATACACCTCATCTCCTGAGCTAACAGAACCGGAATACACCTTAAAGTAGGACATTTCCCCCAAGTGAGGCTCGGACAGTGTTTTAAAGAAGAAAAGAGCTAAATCCCCATTGGAATCACAAGGAATACTTTCCTCCGAATCCTTCAACTTGCCGGAACATTCCGCCGGAGCAGGTGCGATGTCGTTTATAAAACCCATCACCCGACCCGTGCCCATATTGCGAACCGCAGAAGAACAGAACAAGGGAAAAATCTGGTGATTTAACATAGACAATTTCAAACCTTTGGTCATTTCTTCCTCGGAAAGAGTTCCTTTCTCAAAGAAGGCTTCCATCAATCCCTCGTCGTATTCTGCAATGGATTCCACCAGAGCTTCGTGCAATTCGTTGGCTTTTTCCTTGAGGTCATCAGGAATTTCTTTTTTCTCTGGTTTACCACCGCCGTCCGGAAATTGGTACATCACCATTTTTAGTACGTCGATGATAGCATTAAAACCAATGCCCTGATTTACAGGAAACTGAACGACGGCCACATTTCCAAAGCGGTTTTTCGCCTGTTCCACACATTGGTCAAAATTGGATTTTTCCCGGTCGAGCTGGTTGACGCAAAAGAGGGTTGGCGTTTGAAACTTTTCCGTGTATTCCCATATCAGTTCAGTTCCTACCTCTACACCACTTTGACCATCCAGGAGCATAATTCCTGTATCGGCTACCTTCAATGCAGAGATCACTTCTCCTACGAAATCATCGTATCCGGGCGTATCAATCAGGTTGATTTTGCTGTCCTTCCAGGCGAGGTGCATTAAAGATGCAAAGATAGAATTGCCTCTTTCTTTCTCGATGTTGTAATGATCCGAGACCGTATTTCCCTCTTCAATGGTTCCGATGCGGGAAATCGCCCCCGCTTCAAAGAGCATGGCTTCTGCAAAACTGGTTTTTCCGCATCCGGAGTGCCCCAGCAAGGCCACATTCCGGATATTTTTGGTTTCATAAACTTTCATAATGTGTATTTTATTTAAATATGATAAAATATAGTATTACGATTTCATCCACAGGGGAAAGGATGAAGAATGGGGATTAGGAATGGAAAAATGAATCTCCGATTTGGAAAAATAGGAAATTATCAAAATATCACCAAAGGGATTTTAATTTTTTTTAGATTAAAATTTTATAAAAAGGATAAAACGCAGGTTTTTATTTGTATTTGCCCCAGAAAAAGGATACTCAGGTTTTAAAACAGGAATTATTTACCTTTGAGTTCTTTTTGTATCAAATCAATAAATAGCTATTAATCCTATACAAAAATATTACGCTCATGGCAAGCTACTGATTACAGGAGAGTACTTCGTTTTGGAGGGGGCGACCGCATTGGCAGTTCCAACTCGCCTGGGGCAATGGCTTTCTGTGGAAGCAGCAAAGGATTCTTTTTTATATTGGAAAAGTATTGATTTTAAAAATGAAGTGTGGTTTGAAGGAAAATTTTCTTTGACGGATTTTGAGGTATTAGAAAGCAGTGATAATAAAATCAGTGAGCGATTGGTTCAAATTTTTCAAGCTGTTAAAAATTTAAATCCTAATTTATTTAATAATAAAAATGGTTATTCCATTGAAACCCGTTTGGAATTTGATCGGGAATGGGGGTTAGGCAGTAGTTCTACATTGATTTATAATCTGGCTTCCTGGGCTGGGATTTCCCCCTACGTTTTGCTTGAAAAAACTTTTGGAGGTTCAGGATATGATTTGGCTTGCGCGGGGGCTTCCTCCCCTATTTTATATACGATAAAAAATAATCAACCCGTCGTTGAGGCTGTTCAATGGAAACCTGAATTTTATAAAAATTTATATTTTATTTATTTAGGTCAAAAACAAAACAGTCGGGATGGCATTCGACGATTTCGGGAACGGATGAAAGATGCCGCGCAAAAGGAAACGGCCATTTTTACGGAATTAACTCAGCGCATTTTAAATGCAAACGATATAAAAGATTTTATTTTTAATATAAAAAAACACGAAGCGTTTGTAGGAGAGCTTCTGGATATGGAACCTGTTTTATCCAAACTTTTCCGGGACTTCAAAGGAGGGATAAAATCACTTGGAGCCTGGGGCGGGGATTTTGTTTTGGCTGCTACCGAAGAAAATAAAAAATACGTATTGGATTATTTTCATTCTAAGGGAATGGAGATTATTTTTGAATATGAAGATTTGATATTATAAATATTCAGTCAACTTACCTTTATCTTTCAACCACTTCAATCCTTCCCTTTTGCTAAGTGCCGGAAGGTCATTTCCGAGAATGAAGTTAACGACAAACTCCGGGTCAGTTTTGGAATATTCCCGTAAGGTCCAGCCAATGGCTTTTTGAATAAAAAACTCTTTGGAACCTTTCAGGCGCATCACGTATCCAAGCCAAAGCTCCACATCCGTATCTTTTTTATATTTTAACTGAAACAATACAGCTACACGTTGCAACCACATATTTCCGGACTGCATCCATTTTTCTGTTCGGGATTTTATTTCCTCCGGGTATCGCTTGAAGTACTCGCCTACTCCTCTGGTTGCCAAAAAATCGACGGTATCCCACCAGGAATTTTCGGTGATCATCCACTCAAATAAATCGAGCAATTTTTTATCGCCATTTTTTTTAATATATGTAATCGTCAAGACGATGGCACATTGATGCAATTCCCGCTGGGGCTGCCCGTACAATTCCTTTACAATGGTTTTCAAGTCCTTGTATGCAGGTTTTCCCTGTTTGGCCAATACCATTTTATACAATGCAGTTCGCTCCGGGACCTTTATCCCGAAAAACGCAAATTTATTTTTCATATACTTTGACATCCAAAAGGCATTATCATCATTTTTATTTTTCTTTAATGCCTCAATGAGTGCTTTGGTAAACGGATGCATTTGTTAATTTTGTTTTTTTTTACAAAGATAAAACATTTCTAATATGCGGTACGACTGGATTTTATTTGACCTGGATAATACGATTATTGATTTTACGGAGAGTTCCAGGGAGTCTTTTTCAGAGATGATGGAACATTTCCAAATTGAAGAACAAACACATTATTATTCCAGTTATAAAAAAATAAATGCTGCAATATGGGAAGCATTTGAGAATAATGAAATTGATGTTTTGACTTTGCGAAAAAGGCGGTTTGAACTATTTTTAAAGGAAATGAATCTTCGGGGAAGCCCGGATAAATTCAGTGAAACTTATTTAAATTTTTTATCTAAAAAAGTTAAATACATGGAAGGTGCGGAAACCCTTCTCGAAAATTTAAAACCAAAAACCAATCTCGCTATCATTACTAACGGCCTAAGGGAAGTGCAAGTACCCAGGATTCAAAACTCCCGGCTGAAAGAATATTTTTCTGTCCACATCATTTCAGATTTAATCGGACATTCCAAACCGGATCAAGCTTATTTTGATCATACGTTTCAGGAAATCGGACAACCGGCAAAGGAAAAAGTGCTTGTTGTTGGCGACAGTTTGAATTCGGATATTCGGGGTGGAAATCAATACGGCCTGGAAACCTGCTGGTACAACCCAAATAGTCATATAAATAATTCTGTTATTCAACCGACTTATGAGATTGAGCATTTGGAGCAAATATTGGAGTTGGTTCGGATGTAAATTATTTTTTCTTTTTCTTTTTACGAGTCTTCTCCTCTGCCTCAATTTCCTGCAACAATGCGTCGAGGTCATTCATTTCCTGGCGGGTGGATTGTAGCACTTCCTTGTAAGCTTTTTTAGAAATGTCCAGCACTTCGATGGACTTGCCTAAATAAGATTCAATTTTTTCCAATATTTCTTTTTCTCCTTTGCTACAAAAACTATAAGCGATTCCTTTGTTTTTTCCTCGTCCGGTACGGCCAACCCGGTGCACGTAATTTTCATCTTTTTCAGGCAAATCGTAATTGATTACCAAGTCCACATCCGGGATGTCGATGCCTCTGGCTGTAATGTCCGTAGCAATTAATATATGATTTTCTCCTGAACGAAATCGATTTAGAATAGTATTTCTATCTATTTGAGTTTTATCGCTATGAAGGGTTTGAGATTCAATATTTACTCTTTCCATTGCCTTTAGGACGCGCTCCGCCCGCACTTTGGTTCGGACAAAAATGAGCATTTTTGTATCTGGATTTTCTTTAATTAAATGTTCTAAAAAAAACCGCTTGTCGTCCATTTCAATAAAAGCCACGAAGTGATTGATATTCCGGGCTACGGGATCTTTGGGTGAAATTTGAATGCGAATAGCTCCCTGACGAATCAGAGAATAAGCTAGTTTTTTTATGGTTTTACTAATGGTAGCCGAGAAGAAAAGTGTCTGCCGTTTGTGGGGCAATTTTTTAGATAAATCATATATATCTTGTAAAAATCCTAAATCCAGCATGTGATCGGCTTCATCCAGCACTAAAATTTCTACGGGTTTCACTTTTAAAAATCCCTGACTGATGAGGTCAAACATTCTACCTGGTGTAGCAATAACGATGTCTGTCCCGCGGTTCAGTTTTTCGATTTGTGGCTGCTGGTCTACCCCACCGATTATCGGTGTTATTCTAACTTTAGTAAATTTCCCAAGTGTTTTAAAAACATCTGTGAGCTGCAAAACCAGTTCATGCGTTGGTGCCAAAATCAGGCATTTCACTCCATCAACTTTAAACTTCCGGGCATTGTGCAATTTATTTAAAAGCGGAATGGCAAATGCAGCTGTCTTCCCGGTTCCCGTTTGGGCAACGGCCAACACATCTTCTCCTTTTAATATAGGTGGAATAGATTTATATTGAATATCGGTAGGTCGGCGAAATCCGAGCGTTTCGATTCCCCGCTGTACTTCAGGGCTTAGATAATAATCTCGGAATTTCATTTAAATTATAATTTATATATAAAAAAACACCTAGTCTTTTTCTAAATCTTAGTAAAATCTTTTAACCCAAAATTTCTCTAATCACGCCCTTAATATTTTCTGCCAATTCATTGGCTGCTTCCAAAGATTCACTTTCAGAATAAATGCGAATGATCGGTTCTGTATTTGATTTTCTAAGGTGCACCCAATTCTTATCCATTTCAATTTTCACGCCATCAACTGTATTGATCGGAAAATCACTATAGTGATTTTTTATATTCAACAAAAGATTATCCACATCGATTTCAGGAGTGAGTTCCATTTTATTTTTAGAAATCACATATTGAGGGTACTTATTTTTTAAATTTGAAATTGAAACCTGCTCCGAAGCGAGATGAGACAAAAAAAGCGCAATTCCAACCAGTGCATCACGCCCATAATGCAAAGCCGGATAAATGATTCCTCCGTTTCCTTCCCCTCCGATGACAGCATTAGTCGCCTTCATTTGATTCACTACATTTACTTCCCCAACTGCTGCTGCAGAATATTGTTGACCATGCTTTTCGGTTACATCTCTCAGTGCTCTGGTGGAGGACAAATTTGAAACCGTATTCCCCGGACGATTTTTGAGGACATAATCGGCAACGGCCACCAAAGTATATTCTTCTCCAAACATGGTTCCATCCTCACAAACAAATGCCAGGCGATCCACATCCGGATCCACAACAATACCTAAATGCGCCCTATTCACTTTTACCGTTTTTGACAATTCTTCCAGATGAGCCGGCAGCGGTTCCGGATTATGCGCAAATTGTCCGTTCGGTTCTCCATTGATGACGATAGCTTCACAGCCCATTTGCTCCAGCAGCGGAACCACAGAAAGAGAACCCGTGGAATTAATAGCATCCACTACCACTTTGTATTTTTGTGCCCGAACCAGATCCAGTTTCACCAACGGATCATTCAAAATTAACTCAATATGATTTTGTATATAAGATTCTTCTCTACGTATAGAACCTAACGAATCCACATCTGCAAAAAAGAGTTCTCCTTTTTCGATGAGTTCAAGCACTTCTTTTCCATCCTGTCCGGAAATAAACTCGCCCTTTTCATTCAAAAATTTAAGGGCATTCCATTGTTTTGGATTGTGACTGGCTGTAAAAATGATCCCGGCTCCGGCTGCTTCGGCGGGCACAGCAATTTCTACGGTCGGTGTTGTAGAGAGACCCAAATCGACCACCTCCATCCCCAGGCTGACCAGGGTTTGCATAGCAAGTTCGCTCACCATATTGCCGGAAATCCGGGCATCTCTGCCTACGACAATTTTTTTATTTCCGGTTTTTTTAAAAGACCAGGTGCCGAATGCGGCTACACATTCTACAATATCTACGGGGGTTAAATTTTCCCCTGGGTGGCCACCGATAGTTCCGCGGATACCCGAAATTGATTTAATAAGTGTCACAGTAATTAATTTGAGTTAGGGCAAAGGTACGACAAGGAAAAAGAATCTCGAAGATTATGAAGTGATTTTAACCATTTCAAAAAAGATAATTTCCATACCTTTGATACTAGATTAAAGGCGTAATTATGACAAAAGAGGAAAAGTGGTTTAAAAGTTGGTTCAATTCTCCTTATTACCACATCTTGTACCAACACAGGGATTATGCAGAAGCAGAACAGTTTATGAAAAACTTGGTTGATTTTTTACAACCGAATCCCAATTCCAAAATTTTAGATTTGGCTTGTGGAAAAGGCAGACATTCTGTTTTTTTAAATAAAATGGGATTAAATGTAACTGGCATGGATTTGTCTGAAGAAAGTATTCTTCATGCAAAACAGTTTGAAAATACAACCTTGCACTTTAAGGTTCATGATATGCAACTACCGATTCAGGAAAATTTTCAATATATTTTTAATTTGTTTACAAGTTTTGGATATTTTGATTCTGACAAGGAGCATTTAAACACCTTACAGCATATTTATAACGGCCTGGAAAAAAACGGAATATTTGTATTAGACTTTTTTAATATTGTAAAAACAAAAAACCAACTGGTCGCCAATGAAATTAAAATTTTAAATGGAATTGAGTTTAAAATTAAAAGATTTATAAAGGACGGTTACGTATATAAAACGATTGCATTTGAAGATAAGGGAAATAAATATAGTTTTCAGGAAAAAGTCCGGGGATTTGATTTAGAAGATTTGAAAAAAATGTTTAGTAAAGCTAATTTTAACTTAAAACATATATTTGGAAATTTCGACTTAGATCCCTATAACCCAGACACGAGTGATCGACTCATTTTAATTGCTTCAAAATAAAAATATGGCCTCTATCCTCCAATGGGATTATTTTATATTTGACTTAATTCACAACCACTTGCAGCATCCCTTTCTCGATGCCGTTCTACCTTATTGGCGGGATAAGTTTTTCTGGCTTCCGCTCTATTTATTTATTTTTGGATTTTTAGTTATAAATTATAAAAAGCAAGGCTGGCTCCTGACTGCCGGACTTTTAATTACCCTTGGCCTGGCAGACATGACGAGTTCTCAAATATTAAAACCTAACATAGATCGGGTTCGGCCCTGCCATCTTTCTCCTGCAAAAATTGAAGTTCGGGAGTTAGTTCCATGTGGTGGCACCTACAGCTTTCCCAGCAATCATGCCACCAACCATTTTTTAATTGCCACCTTTCTGAGTTGTTTTTTAATTAAAAGATTTCGATTTTTGGGGTTAGTATTATTCCTTTGGGCCGGAAGTATATGCTACGGACAAATATATGTAGGAAAGCATTATCCGCTGGATATTTTAGGAGGGATGATTTTAGGGGTCCTGTTTGGAATAATAGGATATAATATAACAAAATATTTTTTATACAAAATAAAATAGAATGGAATTCTGGGAGTATGGTTTGTTATTTTTTTCAGTAATATTTGGAGGTGGATTGGGTGTTTTCCTTCAGCGACAGGCAGATAATAGCCTGAAACTGGCATTGGCTTTTGGTGGAGCCTACCTGTTAGGTATTACCTTTTTACATTTGATCCCGGAAGTATTTACCGGGGATAATGGCAGATTAGGTCTTTGGATATTAGCAGGTTTTTTTATACAACTTTTTTTAGAACAACTCAGCAGCGGTGTGGAACATGGTCACATCCACGTTCATGGCGAAGGAAAAAATTCTATGGCAGTTTCCGTAATGTTGGGGCTTTGTCTACATGCCTTAATCGAAGGAATTCCCATCTCGGGTTACGAACATTTGGGACATGGCCACGAAGGACATAATCATTTATTATATGGAATTATTCTACATAAAATACCAGCAGCATTTGCTTTAAGCCTGTTGCTGCTTTTATCAAAATTCAAAGCAAGTACCGTTTGGATTTGCCTGGTGGTCTTTGCCTCTATGTCTCCACTAGGTGTTTGGATTGGCCAACAGCTTTTTACAGATCCCTCTTCCATCCGATGGATTACAGCAATCGTCATTGGATCTTTTTTACATATATCTACTACAATAATATTTGAATCGGACAGCAGTCGTCATCATCGGATTGACTGGCGGAAATTAGTGGCTATTACGCTGGGAATTGCGCTGGCTTTTTTGAGCATGCATGAGCACTAAACCACCTGAAAACTAGCCTGATCCAGAGAAGTCCCATAGGAAAAAACAGCCCGTAGGCGAACAGGTGATCCTGCCTTTACCTCGGCGGGTGCATCCAGTTTGACCACAGTTGGTGGCATAAGAGAATCCGTCCCTGTAAAATTTATTCCTTCCGTAATCTGCACATAAGAGCGAATGTAAACGGCATTTATTGTGCCGCTCAGCAAAGGCGTAAACTCCACCTCCCGATCAATAGTCAGCTCCTCCTCTTGCCTTAAATCTATTATATTAATGATTTCATTTTGAGAAAGTTCCTCTGGCTGATGTCGGGTAAACATCAACGGATAATGCTTATGATTATCTTCAAAATGAGCATAACACAATTGTGCCAGATTTATAATTTTATCAGGAAACATTTTGCCATCTGGTTTTAAAAACTGCCTAAGGTGTTTAAAAATCTGAACCTGATATTCATTAGCGCAAAAGATGCTCATCAATTCTCCCACTAAAAAATCAACGGGTTCAGGCAACTCAATTTTCATCGCATCCCCTACAATAAATTCGACCTTATCTGCCCAGCCATTTTCATCCAGCTTTTCACGAATAAAATCTGAAAGGTTGGGATTATTTTCTATCAAATATGCCTTTTTTACATAAGGTAAAAAGTGTTGCGTTAATGCTAAAGTCCCTACCCCAGCTTCGCAAACTATTTTATCCTTTAAATTATCATATTTTAAAAAAGCACTTTTATAAGCATCCACCCGCACTTGATCAGTTTCCATAATTTTGTAATAAACGGGCGGAAAGCCAAAATGATCCTGATTAAAGGTTTGGGCTTTCAGTAAACTGTATTTTAAATTTTGATAATTGTCAATAATGTCATGAATTAGTTTTTCCATTCTTTTATAAATTTAAATCTTTTTAAGTAACCGGCCACAATAAAATTTATAATACTTTGAACGACTTTTTAATT
>JAHDCK010000153.1 GCA_020629915.1 Saprospiraceae bacterium | reverse complement strand
ATTATTATGTCCAGTTACTTATTGAAAAAATGCTATATAAAGTTAGAGTTTGTTTTTTATAATATTTAAACATATTAAATTTGTTTTTTTATTCTTAGTGGCAATGTCATGGCCCTTAGTGGAAGGGTAATTTGATAATTGTCTGGGACTTTACAAAAATGAGTAAGGGGACTTTATTATTGTCTTCCAAATTGCATCATTTTATATTTCATATCTATACCTTGTCAACAGATGATATTAGAAGTTGTGCAAGGATTTGTAATCCGGTTGCTTTAAAACCTATTAAATTATTGTTGATATGAAAAATTCACTTTTAATTTATTTCCTTTTTATCGTTGTATCTGTACAAGGCCAGGAATGGTTTATGGATAATAGCCATTGGGTTTATCGTTGGACAAATGGTTATGGTGGACATGACGGTTATAGTGAGTTATATCTAACCGGTAAAGATACAATTGATAATAAAATATATTATTCCCTGTCAGGTATGGAGGTTGGTGTTCCCAATGAGCCACCAACCAATGATACGGCATCGTGGAATACTGGGCTGAATTTCTATGTGGAAAATGATATTGTATTTGCAAATATAGATGGAAATTATGTGCCTCAGTTTGACTTCAATTTGGTGGTCGGAGATATTTTTTTATTACCTTATGGGGATGGATTGACAGATACAATGGCCATAGAGGTGGATAGTACAGGGGTGATGGATGTTCAGGGAGTCTCCAGGCGGTTTCAAATTTTAAATCCACCCAACCATTGGAATTTTGGCGAGCACAAAATCAGAGTCATTGAAGGCCTTGGTGCAACGCATATCATTAGAGAAGATAATATGGGAAATGAAGAAGAATCCCAATGGGGTTTTCTCGTCCTCAGCTACCTCTATAATTCTGTAGTGGATGGGGAATATTGGAGCTTTTGTCACTTCAATAATGATGATATAACTTTCGGGAATCCATTGGAAGATTGTAAAGCATTGCGTTTTATTTCCGCCTCAGAAGAATTGGATTTGGGGTTGTACCAATTGACAATTGAGCCTAATCCAACTCGGGATATTATTCGGTTTGATTGTAATTTTAATATAGATAAAATTGAGTTGTTTTCGATTTCCGGGGAACGATTAGCTATTGTGAAAGGCGAAAAAACGATTTATATTTCGAACTGCCCTCCAGGAATTTATTTGACAAAAGTTTATTCCAATCAAAAAATATTAACTGGGAAAATTGTCAAACACTAAAGCTATACGACCTTCTCAATCTGGCTTCGGGGATTTTTATTTCCGAAGCTTTTTTTATATAATATTTTCTAATTCAACTTAAACTCCAATCCCATCTTCTCCAATTCCCGCACCATCTCCAAATCGGCATTGACTTTCTGATCATGTGCTACCGTTTTTAAACTAATTTTATTCGTATAATCTAAAAGTATAATGCGTAGCTTGTGCCGCCCCTTGAATTTTTGACAAATATTTTCAAAATTATTTATAAAATTATCATCTATACTTTCGAGTGGAATTTTAACTGTAATGGATTCCGTCATCTTCTGACTGGCTTCCTCCAGCATCTCTATTTTAGATATTTTTAAATCATATTCATCTTCTCCACGCCATTTCATGTGCTTGTAATTAGCCGTGATAAACAACGCCATCCCTTCCTGGAAAAAATGCTTGTACTTTTCGTAATCCTCTCCAAACAACGAAACCTCATAAGAACTATGAAAGTCCTGAATGATAAACCTTCCCCAGCCGTTTCCTTTCTTATTGATGCGGTGATCCGCTCCACCCACCAGTGCCGCCAGCTTGACCTGCCGCCCCTTGAATTTATCAATTTTATCCAACGAACAAGTCGCAAAACTTTTTACCTCCAACGCATAATCATCCAGCGGATGCCCACTGATATAAATCCCGGTCACGTCTTTCTCCTTGTTGAGCTTGGCGAGCAAACTCCATTCTTCGCACTCCGGAATGGCCGGCGGCTGGATCATCACTTCATCCGTTGCACCAAATAGAGAATTTTGACTACTGGCCAACTGATTTTGATAGGCATTTCCAAATTTCAAAGCATGGGAAATCAAGGTGTCGTACTTTTCTGATTGGGCAAAATACTGCGCCCGATGCACGCCCTCGAAACAATCAAAAGCTCCACCAAGTGCGAGCGATTCCAAACACTTTTTATTGACCGTTCTAAGGTTTAGTCTTTTACATATATCAAAAATATCTTTAAAATGCCCCCGCTCATTTCGCTCCTTGGCAATTTCCTCTACCGGCCCTTCGCCCACACCTTTCAGGGCAGACAACCCAAATCGGATTTGACCTTTTGGATTCACCGTAAAATTCAAATCACTTTCGTTGATATCCGGCCCCAGCACTTCCACATTTTGCTTTTTACATTCCTGTAAAAAGAAATTTAATTTTGTTATATCATTTTTATTATGAGTTAAAACAGAAGCCATAAACTCTGCCGGATAGTTGGCTTTCAGATAACCCGTCTGGAAAGCCAACACAGAATAAGCCGCCGCATGGGATCGATTGAAACCGTAGGAAGCAAATTTTTCCATGTCCTCAAAAATCTGAATCGCCTGCTTTTCATCCACGCCTTTGGCCTTTGCACCTTCCGTAAAAATCTTCCGGTGCTTCTCCATTTCCTTGAGTTTCTTCTTACCCATCGCCCGCCGGAGCATGTCCGCCTGGCCGAGCGAATAGTCCGCCATAATTTGAGCCGTTTGCATAATTTGCTCCTGGTAAACCATAATCCCATGAGTGGGTTTTAGGATTTCTTCCAGCCACTCGTGCGGATATTTTGTCTCCATCCTGCCGTGCTTCCGGGCAACGAAAGTCGGAATGTACTGCATCGGGCCGGGACGATACAAAGCGTTCATAGCGATGAGATCTTCGATGTCAGTCGGCTTGAGTTCGCGCATGTGCTTCCGCATTCCATCCGACTCAAACTGGAAGATACCAATCGTTTCCCCCCGCTGAAAAAGCTCAAACGTTTTCGCATCATCGAGTGGAATTTCATCCGGATCGATTCGAGCTTCTTCTCCATGCCGTTTGACGATATTTTCTATCGCATCTTTTATAATAGAAAGGGTTTTTAAACCCAAAAAATCCATCTTGAGCATCCCCGCATCTTCTACGATACTTCCGTCAAATTGCGTCACCAATAGGTCGGAATCCTTCGAGGTACAAACGGGAATATAATTGGTAATATCATCCGGCGCGATAATCACCCCGGCGGCGTGCAAACCTGTATTCCGAACGGAGCCTTCGAGATTTTTGGCATTTTGGAGGGTTTTGCCGGATAGGGAATCCTCGTCGTGGATTTGTTGGAGAGATTCAATTTGTGTCCATTCTTCTCCTTGCCATTTCGCTTTTAGTTTGTTAGAATCTTTCCCAAACATCTGGGCGAGTTTCGGGCTTTTTCCTTGTTTGGTTGGAACGAGTTTGGCAATTCTATCCGCATCGGGAAGCGGCAAATCCAACACGCGCGCCACATCCCGAATAGAAGATCGCCCGGCCATTGTACCAAAAGTTATAATCTGAGCTACCTGATTTTTACCATACTTATCCACTACCCAATCAATCACTTTCTGCCGACCGTAATCATCAAAATCTATATCAAAATCCGGCATGGAAACCCGTTCCGGGTTGAGGAATCGCTCGAAGAGCAAATTGTATCGGAGCGGATCGATATTAGTGATACCCAGACAAAAGGCAACGGCTGATCCGGCTCCCGATCCTCGTCCCGGCCCGACGGCAACGCCCATTTCTTTCGCTGCTTTTATAAAATCCTGAACGATGAGGAAGTAACCATTGAAGCCCATGTCCCGGATGACTTTCAACTCGTAATCCAGTCGCTCGGTAAGGACGGAAGTGATTTCCGGGTAGCGCACTTTTGCCCCTTCAAAAACGAGGAATTTTAAGTAGTCCGCCTGGTCTTTGAATTGGGGTGGAACGGGGAAGTTGGGCAGGAGAATATCCCGTTTGAGTTGAGGCACTTCTATTTTATCCAGAATGGCCATCGTGTTGTCCAGAGCTTCCGGGATGTCGTGGAAGAGCTGGCCCATTTCGGCTTGCGTTTTAA
This sequence comes from Saprospiraceae bacterium, assembly GCA_020629915.1. Classification (GTDB taxonomy): domain Bacteria; phylum Bacteroidota; class Bacteroidia; order Chitinophagales; family Saprospiraceae; genus JAHDCK01. The sequence goes on along the minus strand of JAHDCK010000153.1, from coordinate 6,217 downwards.
AATAAAACTCGCTGTTGGGAAAGGCAAAACGCATCCCTTTTCCGTAGCCTTTTGGGTCAGTAATTTTAGAACCCGTATTTACACATAAAAGAATATCGTGCGGAAACCAATCTTCTTCCTCGATATAATGCGAGTCATTGGTAGCGATAACCTGGATGTCGTATTTTCTAGCAAAGCCGAGAAGAATTTGATTGACATCTTCCTGGCTTTTTCCGGTTCCGTCGATATCTTTGAGTCCGTGCCGTTGTAGTTCTATATAAAAATCTTTGCCAAAGAGATTGAGCCACCATTTGAGTTCTTCCTCGGCGGCTTCTACACTTTCAAATAATATTTTTTGAGGTATAATCGCACCGATGCAGCAACTGGTGACGATTAATCCTTTATGATATTTTTCTATTAGTTCTTTATCAATACGTGGAAACTTGGAATACATGCCTTCGATGAATCCCAGGGAGCAGAGCTTTGATAAATTTTTATATCCTTCCGGGTTTTTAGCGAGCATGAGTTGGTGATAGCGCACGTCCTTCTGTCCGGCGGCTTTGGCGAAAGATTGCACATGGCGATCTTTTACCATATAAAATTCGCAACCAATAACAGGCGTAAGGCTTCGCTTATTTGCCTCTGCTACAAACTTAAATGCACCAAACATATTCCCGTGGTCGGTCAGGGCGATGCCTTTCATTCCATCCGCAACGGCCTTGTCCATCATGGCAGGAATGTCGGAGGCTCCGTCGAGCAGCGAAAATTGGGTGTGGCAATGTAAATGGCAAAAATCCGGCATGTTTAATTTTTTAAAATATAAATATAAAAATGCTTTGTTCCTTCAAGATAGGTGAGAGATATTTTCTATAAAACAAAATGGGTTCCCTGAGTTTGAAAAGGAATTTAGAGCAGGGAATTTTTTCGTTGCTTCATAGAGAAGATTTCTCGGCAAGCCCCTGACGAAATGATCAGCACAGGCTCGAAATGACAAATATTTTTATTGTTAATTTGTTGTAAAAAGGAAAAATAAGGAGAAAAAAAACAATGTGGTATTTTTTAGTTGAAAAGTTTTCCACAGAAAATTGAAATGAAAATTCCTGGAAACTTTGCCAATATTTTTAAAATAAATGTGTTTTAATAAAAAAGTCCAAGTAAAATGAAAAAATGTTTATTTTGTATATTATTAATTTCGTTTTGTGTTATAGTAAATGCTCAGGCTTCTTTAGGTCAGATTCCACCAAGTACGCTTAAATTGGAAGCTTTATCTCTGGAAATGAAAAAGGTGTTGGAGGGAATAAAGGAATGGGAGGGGGATGTTTCAGAAATAGAGATACCTGGGTTGTATAATATTGATTTCAAAAAGTGTAATGAGACTTATGGTCTTATTGAGGAGGGAAGCCTTTGGGGAGGTATAAAGCTGGAAGGTGATCCTTTACGGGTTTCGGATATACGTTATATCAATCATAAATTTCTGTTTAAAATTCCAAAAACAGCATATACAGATATTGAGGTGCCATTTATATGTTCAGATTTCACGAAAAAAGAAAAACCAATAAAATCAAATGGTATAATTTTGAGAACGGAGGATAAAAAATGTTCTTATATTGTTTTAAAGGGTGGTAACAAGGAAAATCCATTTAAGATATGCTGGGTCATTGAAAATTCTAAATACATAGGTCGGATAATATTTCCTACAAATTTACCGGGTCGATAGTTTGTTTGTGATTGTTCTAGACTTCATTTGACCTGTTTTCCTTGAAGTTTATCTAATATTGGCAACAATTCTTTTCTGATATACATTATTCCTTTTGGCTTGCCAATTTGAAAAGGGCAGGGGTTTTCGTATTTTTGCACGCTCAAAAGCGAAGGCATATTTTTAAAAAGAAATTTATATAAATGGAATATTTAATAATGGGGGCACAACTTGTCCTGAGTTTGTCCATTCTAATTGTATTACACGAAATGGGACACTTCTTCCCGGCGCGTTGGTTCAACACCCGTGTAGAAAAGTTTTACCTGTTTTTTGATCCCTGGTTTTCCTTGTTTAAGGTAAAACGAGGCGATACGGAATACGGCATTGGTTGGTTGCCGCTGGGCGGCTATGTGAAGATCGCAGGGATGATGGATGAGAGTTTTGATAAGGAACAACTGGAACAGCCCGTTCAGGATTGGGAGTTTAGAGCCAAGCCAGCCTGGCAGCGATTGATCATCATGCTGGGTGGGGTAACGGTGAATTTTATATTGGGATTTTTAATATGGGCGATGGTTTTATTTGTCTGGGGGAAGGAATACCTGCCCGGCGGCAATGTGGAATACGGTATTGCTACGGATTCGATGGCCCGGGAATTGGGTTTGATGGATGGCGATAATATCATTTCCATTGATGGAAAACCTATTGAGGATTTCAGTAAGATTCGTTTTAATATGTTTATCGACCAGTCAAAGACAGTACAGGTCAATCGCAATGGATCACCAGTAGAGTTGCAGTTGAATCCGGAAGTAGTCTCAAAATTAGGAAACTACTCCGGGGATTTTATTGCACCCCGATATCCGTTTCAGGTAGTGGAGATTCCATCCGGTTCGCATAATGAAAAATCCGGCTTGAAAAAAGATGATCAATTTTTGAGTATCAATGGAACATCGACTCGCTTTGCACACGAGGTCAATAAGGTTTTGAATAAAAGTAAAAATACGGATATACAGGTAGGACTGTTGAGGGGAAGCGACACACTGACTCAAAAGCTAACGGTTAATGAAGATGGAAAAATTGGCGTGGTATATCACGGTGCGAATGAATTCTTAGATTTTGAAAAAATAAATTATTCTTTATTATCTTCTATTCCGGCTGGTTTTCACGATGCCTGGAATTTCCTTGGAGCTTATACGAAGTCTCTTGGAAAATTATTCGATGGTTCTGTAAAAGCGACGGAGAGTTTAGGTGGATTTGGATCGATAGGGAAGATGTTTGGAGGCGAGTGGATTTGGGAACGCTTCTGGAAAATGACGGCGATTCTCTCCCTGATTTTAGCGTTTATGAATTTGCTGCCGATTCCGGCACTGGACGGGGGGCACGTGATGTTTTTATTATATGAAGTAATTACAGGTAGAAAGCCCAACGAGAATTTCCAGGAGAAAGCGCAGATTGCCGGATTCATTTTTGTATTTGCCCTGGTGATTTTTGCCAATGGAAATGATCTTTGGAAAGCTATTAGGCACTGGTTTTATTAGAATATGAATTATTTTGAATTTTATAATATTCCCCTTAGTTTGAATATAGATGAAGGGGAATTGAAGCAGCAGTTTTACGCAAAGAGTAAGGAATTTCATCCTGATTTTTATACGATGGAATCGGAGGAAAAGCAGGCGGAAGTTTTGGAAATGTCCACGTATAATAATCAGGCCTACAAGGTTTTATCCGACTGGGATAAGCGATTAAAATACCTGTTGGAAATAAAAAATGTGCTGGCAGAGGAAGGCAAAAACCAATTGCCCCAGGATTTTTTGATGGAAATGATGGACATCAATGAGGCTCTGATGGAGTTGGAATTTGACTTTGATGACAGCCGTTTTCAAGCAACCAAACTGCAAGCCCGGGAGCAGGAATTGCGCCTGGAACAAAGCATTTCAACCTTAAAAGAAACCTACGACGATAAAAAGATTACCCAGGCGGAACTTTTTCAGTTAAAAGATTATTATTTTAAACGTCGTTACTTGTTGCGGATTCAGGAAAATTTAAATAAATTTGCTGTCCGCAAGTAAAAATTGCCGAAGTGGCGGAATTGGTAGACGCGCTGGATTCAAAATCCAGTTCTGGCAACAGAGTGTGGGTTCGATTCCCACCTTCGGTACTACGATTCGGGATGCTGGTGAACCCCGCATCCCGATTTCTTTTCCATAGTATCCATATCACCAGCCGAAGTGGTGGAATTGGTAGACACGTACGTTTCAGGGGCGTATGGTAGCAATACCGTGGGGGTTCGAGTCCCCCCTTCGGCACTCCTTTTCCAGATTCCTTTGCATCCTGTCTTCTAACTCCAGGGTACTGATTCTCAAAACTTAATTTCGCTATCGGTTATTAAAAATTTGGTTTGTTTTGTGACGTATATTGTGACGTAAAGGTTTTTATTTCATATATTCTAGGTAACATACGATTTTATACCATTTGTCTATGTCATCTGGTTCAAGAATTTTAATAGCCTCTTCATTCGTACTATATAATTTGAACCTTCCTTTATCCTCTCCTGATACCTATTTTTAAGTTTCCTCCTCTACTACTGGCCTAGAGTGGTTCGGCTAAATGGCGTGAGGGCGCATAGCCATCATGACCGTTGTATGCATTGTGTGTGCCTCGAATGACAAATAGAATAAATTTTGATTGGTAGATTGTGATTTATTACCGTTTTGGAAGCAAAATGAACTAGAGGGTGCAAGTCCCTTATCTGAGGGCTTGACGGCTCTAAGTATAGGAACGCAGTTCGGTAGGCTTGTTGTTGTGAGCCGCACACTGCGTTCTATTCAGGGGCGGAGCCGCCTATTCAATTTACTACAGTTTTATTCCTTATTTTTTAATAATTTTTTTGACAAATAAATTCCTATTAGCTTCATCTTGAAACTGTACAAAATACATACCTGTCGAAAAATTAGAGATGTCCACTTTTTGTAGCTTTCTAATATTATGGAATGTTTCTAAAATTTGACCATTCAGGTTTAAAATAGTAAAAGAATAAATTGCCTGGTTTCCTTCAATCTGAAAATAGTCTTGGGTAGGGGAAGGGAAAAGTCGTATCATATTTTTTTCAATTGCAATCTCATTAGATGAAGTTATATCTTCTTCTACACCTCCATTGCTACTTAAAACATCCCAGTTTCCGATAAATGAACCTGGAAGAACTTCTGTTTCTTTCCAATACAAAGTATCATTAATTGTGCAAATGATTCCTTCTATATCATTAGTAATGACTATCGTTGCTTTTAATGAATCTGTGATTGGGACGGAGTGATTGAAAAGTACTTGCCCTTGTTCAAAAGCACTTCCAGAGGTAGTGTCCTGATAAATAATATCGCCTGAAAAAGTAGTGATTTCCCATTCACAAATATTGGCAAAGCCAGATGGAATATTAAAAAATCCAGCATGGTACAATTGAATATAAGACGTATCGGATGATGATATTTGTACCGAAACCATTGAACATTGTCCGAATACTACCAAATTGGAAAACACAAATAATATTACAATAATTATTTTTTTCATATTTAAAATTTTTCCATAATTGTAGTGAACGGATTACGTGTATCCAGTGTATCCCGAAGGGTAGGTGTTCACATGATGGGTTTGTCGAATGACAAATGTAATAAATTTTGGGCGGTAGATTGTGATTTATTACCGTTTTGAAAGAGCAAAGCGGACTAGAGGGTGAAAGTCCCTTATCTGCGGGCGTGACGGCTCAGGGGCCTAAAAAAAACAAATACAACTTTCCAAAAATATTTGTTGTTAGATTTTTTGGTGTGGGGGTTTTGGTCTCTGGGACTTGGGAAAGAGATACCAGAGCTTGGGGTTTAAGTCTGTGTCGCCGGGTGTCTGGCACTTAGGCCCATAATAAGAGCCGTATGAGTCGAGGTTCAACTACGGTTCTGTGAGAGGTTAGGGGTGAAATTCCCCTTTCCTACTCGACTGTGCCCCGTTTTTATTTTTTGTTTATGTATTACAGAAGAGCTAAGAAACATCATTAATAATTCTTTGAAGAAATTCAGATTCCCTTTCCTGAAAGTCTTCGGTTTTCATTTCCTGTTTAAACTCTATTCCATCAATACCAAAACTTGTGTTAATACCTTCTTCTGAAAGCAAGTATGGACTTCTGAATTTATCCTCTTGATAACCTTCGTTTATGGTAAAAGGATAAAGTAACCCCCCAATTTTTAAGTCTTTGTGTGTATATCAACGTCTTTATAATGGGCTTGCATACGCTTATATTTTGCATCCCAAATAATAGCCTGATTTTCATTTTCAAAAACTAAATCAGGGATGAGTTGCCTTTTGAAGAAGTAACCATTATAGGCTACTGAAGCTGTTTTTTTTAGATTCCACCCTAAGGGCAAAAGGTTCTTTTGTAATATAGACCTGAGATACTGCTCCCATATTTCAGCCATATCTAGGAAAAAGCCAAAGCCCTTGCTTTTCTTGTCTTGTTTTAGGCTTTGTTGTTTCTGAGATATTATGTCCCATGAAAAGTCAACT
>JAHDCK010000152.1 GCA_020629915.1 Saprospiraceae bacterium | reverse complement strand
ATTTTTGGGTGTTTTGCTTCCCTGATTCCGGATTTCCTATACTAATGTACTAACTTGACTAACTAATGTATAGGGGAGTGGATTGCTTGTAATCTCCGGCAACCTAAAAACTTTGGAGGCGATTGGGTAGGATTGGATGTTTTTCAAAGTGGAAAGAAATCAGACTCTATAGTCTTGGTGTCAGCAGTCATCTATAGGGATTTAGATATTTTAAAATAAGCAATGTCCATTTTTTATAAAACCTGGTTCAATAGTGAACATATTTAGTTTGATTTCGTTGTAATAGTAAAGCTATCAAGAATAAAAGCATTGCAATGTTTACGGTTTTTCATATTAATTTAATTATATTAAAAATAATTATTATGAAGAAAGGAGTGCTGTTATTTTTTACGTGTTTATTTCTATTTTCTGGGTCACCTTCAGGAGCACAAAATAGTTTTCTCAATATAAACTTTGCGGAGTATTCTCTTTTACGTGGAGTTCCCTTTTCAGTTGAAGAATTTAGTGTGGAAGTGATTATTGAAATAGAAATAGTTTCTGTAAGGCAAGAACCGCAGATGATAGGAAATAAACCCATTAATTTCCTATCAATTACAGAGCCTAATTTATTAAATAAAAATAAATTGCATATAAAAAATCTTAATGAATGGATTTTGCAAGACGCAGTTGTCAAACAGTATGATTTTTATTCCAGGCCAGTTACTTCTTTGGGAAGTTGGACATTCAATATTGGGCCTGCGGTCAATCGGTTGTATCTGTCCCCTGATAATCCAGCAGGGATAATCACTATTCGTTAATTTAAAATTTTTTGAAATGAAATCAAAAATATTATTTTTTATTATGATAAATTGTGTGGTTTATGGGCAGGCTCCACTTAACTTCCTCAATTGGGGAGACGCTCTTATGGGTAATCTCGACTATGTAGGAGCTGTAGAGGCCTATGAGAACTACTTGCAGGAAAATCCGGGTGATATCACCGGATATTTAAAATTGGCAACAGTACATGGTAGAATGGGAGAGGTAACTCAACAACAGTTTTATTTGCAAATGGCCAGTAGTGTGAATCCATTTTCGGATTTATATATCGATCCTGCCTTTAGAGCAAAACATTTGGCCAAGAAAAAATTTGAATATCTCACGACTGATGATCGTTCTGTATTTCGGAAGCCCTTGGTTACCTCGCAAGCCTACCAGCAGTATTTCAATGAAATAGTTAAACAGCATACGGAAGACGATAAATTGGAAAAAATTATATATAATTTGAGTCAAAATAATCTTATGGAAGCTTCTCTTCAATTAGAAGCGGTGGAATCCAATGATGGTATTGACGGTATTGTAGAAGACTTGAAGGGTTTAGTGGCTTTAAAAAGTGGATTGTACCAGGAAGCTATTGGATATTTTACAAAGGCTATTAATAAAATGCCGGACTTTCCAATGGCCTATCATAATCGTGCAATTTGTTATAAATTATTCAATCAAGTAGAAAATGCGGAAAGAGATTTAAAGAGGGCAATTGATTTAAATAAAAATATATCTATTTTCTATTTTACTTTAGGTAAACTCAATGAAATAGATCAACAATATGAAAATGCTTATACAGCCTATAACAATTCATTGACTGTCAATGAGGAGTATTATGAAGCACTGGCGAATTACAGTTTGTTATTAAAGGGACTTGGAGATTACGGTAAGTCCAGAATGATTTTAGAAGAGGTTATTGCTCTGGAACCAGACAAACCTGAAAACTTATTTTTAGAGGCTAATCTCAATTTTACTTTTGGGGAGTTCACTCAGGCTATCGATAATTACAGCCGTTTCCTTAGTTTTTATCCGGATGATCCGGATGCTCTTTATAACAGAGGTATTTCCAGAATTTTGATGCGCCAGAATATGTGGGGTTGTGCTGATATTGAAGAAAGCTTACGCTTTCAATCTGACGAAGAAAGGGCACGTTTATTTGGTTGTTTTTGCGCACAACTCAGCTCTATCCCAGGGCAGTAAAGAAGTAGAATTTAAAATCTCCCAATTGTTTTTATCCACTATTTTGTTTTGGGGAACTTTCATTTTTGAAAGTTCCCCTTTTTTAAAAAAGGCATTCTAAATGATAACCTTATAGTCTGTTATTAGTTATACTATTAAAGACATTGTAAAAATGGTTATTTTACTAACAGGAGCAACTGGATATATCGGACAAAGACTATTGCCCAATTTAATTCAAAAGGGGCATCGGGTGATATGTTGTGTTCGGGATAAAGATCGGTTTAATCCTGTTGATTCTATCCGGCCATATATAGAGATTATAGAAGTAGATTTTTTAGAGCCTACCTCTTTATCTCGTATTCCAAAAGAAATCGATGCCGCCTACTATCTGATTCATTCTATGTCCAACTCAGATGAATATGATAAACTTGAAGAACGTGCTGCGCTTAATTTCAAGGAGCGTTTGAGAACAACTGATGTTCAACAGGTGATTTATCTGAGTGGAATTGTCAATGGAAAAAATTTGTCTAAGCATCTGCGATCCCGTAAAAATGTGGAAGATATTTTATCGAAAGGTTCTTTTCACCTAACCACCCTTCGGGCAGGTATTATTATGGGATCAGGCAGTGCTTCGTTTGAGATCATTCGGGATTTGGTAGAAAAATTGCCTGTCATGGTTGCCCCAAAGTGGTTAAACACAAAATGTCAACCCATTGGAATTAGGGATATTTTAAAATTTCTGGATGATGTTTTATTGAATGAAAAAGTATATGATAAAAATTTTGACATAGGTGGTCCGGATGTACTGACATATAAAGAAATGCTCTTAAAATTTGCAAAAGTCAGGAAATTAAAGCGCTGGATCTACACGGTTCCCGTAATGACTCCAAGGTTGTCTTCTTACTGGCTTTACTTTGTAACCTCCACTTCCTATCGCCTTGCAGTATCATTAGTCAATAGTATGAGGGTAGAAGTTGTGTGTAGAAATGAAGAAATTAATCGTATATTAAATATCTTTCCAGAAAAATATACCCGTACTATAGAAAGGGCCTTCGCCAAAATAGACAAAGATCAGATTGCCTCTAGTTGGAAAGACTCTCAGATAAGCGGAGTAAAACAAATTAATATTTCTGATTTTATAGACGTGCCTAAGTATGGATGTTTTAAGGATATAAAGACAAGAAAAGTTATTGTAAAAGAAAAAGTAATTGCTAAAATATGGGCAATAGGCGGTGAAAACGGGTGGTATTATGCCAATATCCTTTGGCGACTTAGGGGTTACTTAGATAAGTTATTTGGTGGGGTGGGATTGAGACGGGGGAGAACCCATGCGACTGCTTTGGAGGCAGGGGATGCATTGGATTTTTGGCGTGTTTTATATGCCAATAAAGAGGAGGGAAGATTGCTTTTGTTTGCAGAAATGAAAGTGCCGGGGGAAGCCTGGCTGGAATTTAAAATCAGGAACAATCAACTCATCCAAACGGCTAGCTTCAGACCTCATGGTCTGCTGGGTAGATTCTACTGGTATGCCGTTTTACCTTTTCATGGGATTGTTTTTAATGGAATGATTGATGAGTTGACTCGTTAAGGTCATATTATATCTTTTAAATAGCGAAATGAAAAGCAGATTTATACTTGTGATTTTTGAATGAATTTTTTTGCAATATTTAAAGCTCTCAACTGACTCTTCTTTTTGAAAGAATGCCCTTCCATTCGAATAAGAATATCTTTTAGCACGGTGATGGCTTCATTAATAAATAGTCCTTTATTCAGCATCACACATTCTGCCTGAGCAGCCTGAGCGGCATCACTCACTTCGGCGCGGGTCGGGATGCCGGTTTTGGCAAGATTCTCTAATACTTGTGTTGCCCAAATTACTGGAACATGGGCAGCCTCACAAAACCAGAGGATTTGATTTTGTACTTCTGAAATGCGTTCAAATCCAATCTCTACTGCCAGGTCACCTCTTGCAATCATGACACCAATTTTATTTCTGCGCATACCTTCCAGTAGAATTTCAGGGAGGTTTTCAAAGGCATCTTTATTTTCAATTTTAAACACAACACCAAGATGATCTGCCTCGTGTTGTTCCAATACCTCATACAGTTTCAAAACATCATCTCCTGTCCGCACAAATGAATAACCGACGATATCTGCATGATTACAAACGAAGGGGAGTGCCGCGATATCAGGCTGCGTAAGGGCGGGGAGATGCAACTGTGTTTCCGGTAAATTGATACCCTTATTTCCTGCAAGTTTAGTTTTATAAGTATTAGTGATGATAATTTCAAGTTCATCATTTCGTTTGGCAATGACCTTTGAGCGAATCATCCCATCATCAAACAAAATTGTATCTCCAATATTGGCGTCGTCAATGACCTGTGGAAGTAAAACGCCAATCTCTGCCTTTTCAATTAGCTCGTTATTGATGCCATACCGGGATCGTTTTCCCTTAGTCCTTCGTTTGGTTAAAATGATGTGTTCTCCTTTTTTTATTCGGATAAATGACTTGATATTTCCCTTCTTGGTTTGGATTTCTATAGGTGCTGTTCGGAGTTTTGGGCCGGAAAGATCCATATAAATTTTTATCTTTTGACCGGTTTGCTCCCGAATATCCCGGATGATGTGCACCATTTTTTTCCAGTCATCGAGATTGCCATGACTCAGGTTGATTCGAGCGATTTCCATCCCATTAGTAACCATGCCTTCTATGATAGTTCGGTCTTGAGCAGCTTCAAGGGGTAAGGTAACCATGATTTCGGTAAAATGCCTTTTATTTGTTTCATTAAACAAGCTATTGGCATGTTTGCGGAGTAGTTTCTTGCTTTTTCTGTAACCTAGAGGCTCTTGTTTGGCAGGAAGATTTAAGGGCAAACCAAGAATTAAATGTAGGTTCTGTACCACATGGAATAAGTTGTTATAAACATACCCTTCTCCCGTTCGCAGGGAGGACACACCGACCTCAGATAAAGCGTCGTGGTATTTTCTCAGCTCGTAACTTCGGAGTAATAAGTAGTGACACAAGTTTTTGGCACTTAGGAGATAGTCAGGGTGTACCTGGGCAGTTTTCTTGTTAATAATGGATTTACTTTTATTTATATTTTCCAATATTTGGAGCAGCTCTTTTTTTACCTTTTTAAGTTTCATGAGTCAATTAATTGATTTGAGAAATATAAAAATTTTAGAACTTCGTATTGTCGTTTTATAAAAAGTTCGATCCTCTTTAACTGGCCGTTGATGAATTTTTCCTGTCGTTTGTTCAATAAGAAAACCGAACTTTCGCCGTACTCAAATTTGATGGTTTCTCCGTTGAGTAATTGTTTATAATTTTCAATATTTTGATCGAGAACCACCAATTGCTGTTGGAGTAATATTTGCTGTTGCCAGCTATTATCTATTTTATTTTCCAATACATTGCGCTTGTTTATAATATCCAATTGTGTTTCTTCCATTTTTATTTGTCCCAGCTGGACCTCGGCTTTTTCCGTTCGTCGAAAGAGTGGAACAGAAAAGCCAAAGCCCCATTTGAAATCATTGATGGCGTAAGCAGGCAAGGGGTTGTTTTCATTGGTACTCAATAGTGGGTTGTATTTAACTTTTAGTTTTGGTTTGAGTTTTTCGCGTTTAAGTCGTTGTTCAATTTCGAGTACAGATAATTTATTAAGGGAAGCTTCAATGATTGGATGCTCTAAAAGGGCGTTGTTCAATTTTTGCAAGGGCCGAAAAATTTGGGTGTTGTAGTTTTCAGGTTTCGTACTGGATTTGAGCGTAATTGGAGCATTATCAAACCACAGAAAATTTTCAAGATCCTGCTTTGCTTTTAGCAATTCCTGTTCTCCTTTTTGAAGATCGGTAAGGGCATCCTGAAAAAGAATATAAGCCTCTAGTGTATCCATTCCGGTTTTTTCTCCACCGAGGTAAGATGTTTTAGTATTTTTATAATATTTATTAGTTATTTCCAGGTTTTGAATTAAAATATTATTGAAAGCAGAAAACTGTTGCCAGTTTAAATAAGCAGCAGAAGCATTATATATGAGGTCATTTAATATAATTCGTTGTTCATTTTTTGCCAGATTTTGAAAAACTTTGGCTTGTTCTAAAGCTGTTCTTCGCTCATTTACCAACAAACCCTGAAGGAGATTTACCTCTACTCCGGCATTCCATAGGCCAAAATTACCAGTTGTGTTTTCGGGATTGAGGAAGACCCCGTTTGAATTTTCATAACCACCTGTAAAATTGATGCCATAACGGGTAGGGATATTAAATTTTACCTGATAATTTCTAAAATATAATTTATCTTCAAAGTTCTTTTGACTCCAGTCTGCCTGAATTTTTGGATCCAGTGTGCCCCTGGCTTTTTGATTTTGAGCGTTGGCCCAATCTATTTTCAGGTCAGCTTTTTTGGCCACTGGGTGATATCGAAGCATATTTTCCAGAAACTCATCATAGGTCAGGACTGTATCTGCTGGTTGGGCAAACAGAATAATGGGCTGTGCACAGATATAAAAAAACATGAAGAGATTTAGAATAAATTTTCTGCTCATTAGTTGGTGAATTCAATATTGTTCAAATTTTTTCCATGAGGTTGAGGAATCCCGGTTTCATTTACTTTTACAAATACGATATTTTCAATTTTGATTATCGTTTGTTTTGTGAAAACATTCCTGACCTCACAGGAAAAAGTAATAGAAGTACGTCCGATTTGTTTAAACCCTAAGCCGATTTCCACAACATCTCCTTGCCGGGCGGAACTGATAAAATCAATTTCAGAAATGAACTTAGTTACAACATGTTTAGTGCCTAGTTTGGTCATGGCATAAATACCAGCCTCTTCGTCGATCCACTTGAGGAGCACTCCACCAAACAGCGTATTTCGTGCATTGAGATTTTCTGGTTTGATTAATTTTCTTGAATAAAACTTCATATAGACTTCATATTATTTTACTGATTTTAATGGAGCTTTTAATTTGACTTCTGGTTTTTTTTGCTTTTCATTCTGGTAATAATCTGGGGGAAAGCCATTGAGTTGCCGCCACAACTCGTACCAAATCGGAACCTCTTTTAGCAAAATAAAAGCCTGGGTTCCTGTGCCAATTCTGAGGGCTTGTGGCCATTGTTTTTTATCCTTGTCAGGACTGATTAAGATCCGGTAAAACCCGTTTTCACTAATAAATTTATCTATAGCAACGATCTTCCCGGAGAAAACTCCCGTAGAAGACTCCGGCCACCCACTGATAACAATGGCTGGCCAGCCATCAAATCGGAGCTGAACCTGATTGCTAACTGACAATAAAGGAACATCTTGTGGTTTTACATATATCTCTATCGCTAAATCGTATTTGGCAGGCATAATGGTGGCGATATCTGCCCCTTCTTTTACAGTTTCTCCAATCCCTTTTTTTATGGTTTTTGTGATTTGACCGGACTGGGGGGCGATAATATGATAAAACTTTTGCCGTTCGTTATAATTGCTATATTGATTTTTTAACTTTGAAGTGGCCGCTACACTTTCCAGCTTAGACGACAGGGCGGATTGTCTCTCTGATTTTGATTTAGCTAGTTTGTCTGTATAAATGTTTTCTACATTCATCAGTTCTATTTTTAAATTGGTGAAGACATTTTTTTGGTTAAGCAGCTTATTTTCCTGAACGCTGACTTTGGCTTGTGCTGCCTGCATTTTGTTTTCCTTTTCTTGTACTTGTGTAAGTGTCTTTAATCCTTTTTGCCAGAGTTCTCTGGTTCGTTGGTGCTGGTTGATAGCAATTTTGTAATTGGTTTTAAAAGCCACCAAATCCATGCTGTCCATTACAATTTTATTTTGAGTTTGCAACATTTTATTCCTGAGTTGTTCCTGCTTCAGTCGGAGGGATTGTTGCAAGGCGGCGTATTGATTTTCCAGCGCTTTGACTTTTTGGCCATAAACATCAATACTTTGAGATTTGGCAGAGATTTGTTCAGATGTCCGCGCCAGTAAGTTCGGGTCAAAATATTCACTTTTCATTTCAGAAATAAAGACAATAGTATCTCCTTTATCTACCAAGTCCCCCTCTTGTACGTACCACTTTTCTACTCGCCCGGCAATGACTGATTGAATAGCCTGGGGGCGTTGTTCTGGAGAACGGGTAGTGACGTATCCTTTAGCATTGATGTTTTGAGTCCAGGGGAGAAAAAGGACTACTAAAAAAACAATACCTAATCCGCCTAAAAGCCAAATATGTAAATTTCTTACATGACTTTTTTGTAATACTTTGTAGGCATCGAAATCTTTTATATTCAGCCGAGTAGCAATACTGTTATCGGAGATATTTAGCATAGTTAAATGTATTTCAATGAATAATATTTGTTATCTGTAACTTGGGTTATTTTAGTAGAATGGTTTTATTGCTTTTTTCCTTCCAGTAGTAAAAGTCTGAGACGACGATAACAGTCCACGGCTTACTTTTATCCATGATGTAATCTATTATACGTTTTTTTTCTTTTTCTTCAAGAAATTGTAACGTATCCTCAATTAGCAATAGCCTGGGTTTACTTACAATCATTCGAGCAATTAGAATTTTTTGGATGATACTTCTGGGTAATCGCCTACCACCACTATCCACAAAGCTCTCCATACCTTTTGGTTGACTCAAAATATACTTTTGTAAATCAAGAAGCTGCAGCACCTCTCTTAATTCCTTCTCAGGAATTTCTCTTCCAAGTAAAATATTGTCTATAAAATTTCCTTCAAATATTTGGTTGACAGGAAAACTTACCCCAAGATTTTTATAGAGATTTTTGCGATCGTAATTCGTGAGGGGAACATCATTTATGAATAATTCCCCTCCCTCAATTTCGTGTATGCCAGATAGTATTTGAAGTAAGAGGGATTTACCACTTCCAGATTTTCCAGATAAAACAACTTTATCACCAGCCTGAATATTAAAGGATAAATTGTTAATTATTTTCTTTTTTTCGTCCGGAAAACCAAACACAATTTTATGAGCTTTAAGGGAGACTCCCTCAGCTGCTTCGATAGTTGCCTTGCCTTTATTTTCATATAATCTTAGATCAGTTACATGACCGATTTTGTCAAGTGCAGTTAACACATCATAAATAGTATCTATGGTAAAAAGTACTTTTTCGACGGAATTAATTATTAATAATATAATGATTTCTGCTGCTACGAACTGGCCGATATTCATTTGTTCTTGAAACACAAGATAGCCACCAAGGAGTAAAAGCCCTGCAGCTACAATGACCTTGAAAGCAACAAATAACCTGAATTGACTGAGCAATACCTGAAAGTGTTTCTCCCGACTTGTTAGGTAATCGATTGCTATTTCATCTGTTTTTGATAAATGGAAATTATTCTTAGCATATATTTTAAAAGTTCTGTTGACTCGTGCAATCTCCTCCAACCAATGCGCCAAAAGATATTTGTATTTACTTTCCTGAAGACTTGTTTGCAGACCCTTTGGGCCAGTAACTTGAAATATGAACCAAAGAATGATAGAAAGCGTAACGCCCAAAAGGATGAAATAAGGACTGTAAATGGTTAAGAGAATCAGCCCAAAGATGATTTGGAAAATAGCGAGGGAAAAATCTATCAAAATTTTTGGCAAACCCTTTTGAATAGTTTGTGTATCAAAAAAGCGATTGATCAGCTCCGGGGCATGGACTTTATCAAGTTGCATAAATTGTACCTCTGGTATGCGATAGGCAAATTCAAAAGCTGAACGTGCAAACACATCTTGTTGGATGTTTTCCACTATTCGCAATTGTAACACTCGAAGTCCACCTGTGATTCCGATCCCGGTAAGAACGAAACCAATTAAAATGATCCATGTAGAAGTGAGTTCCCCCGTTTGCAAAAAATTAATGATGGCTTGTAGTCCAAGCGGCAGGGTTAGATTGACAACCCCAATGAAAAGAGCATAAATATATATTTGACGAATCTCCTGACGGTATTGGTTTAACAGGCTCCAGAATCGCTGTATTGGTGTATTTGTCATTGTAAAAATTGGAATTTCTCTTTTGTTTAAGAGGCATGTCTAATTTTAGGTTTTTTAAAATATTTGAGGCTATTTTTAGTCCAGACAAAGGTGCTTTTTGAGTGCGTAGTCTTAGCTACGGGCGAAATAAGACCTGAGGTATGGGCTGAAAGGAGTCCAAATATTCAAAAAAGATTAATTTAGACATGCTCTATGAACCTTATTGATGAATTTATAATTCTCAAATTGAGAGAGAAGATTCAGTGGCAGTACTGCCACTGAATCTATTATAAAAAGGACACCTAATAACACTTGCTTTTTGAATTGGTTTTGATGAACCTGTCCTTTTATTTGAAATACTTAATATATTAAAAAT
>JAHDCK010000151.1 GCA_020629915.1 Saprospiraceae bacterium | reverse complement strand
AAGAAATTAAAAAGTCGTTCAAAGTATTATAAATTTTATTGTGGCCAGTTACTTAAAATGCTAAAATGTACTCATTCTACATTCTTAATTCCTCATTCTACATTTAAAAAAAAACTACATATTGTTAATAACTTCCGTTGCAAACTCAGAGCATTTCAGCAACGTCGCGCCGTCCATTAAACGCTCAAAGTCATAAGTAACCCGCTTAGAAGAAATTGCATTTTCAATACCTTTGGTAATCAACTGACCTGCTTCTTTCCAACCCATATAATCAAACATCATCACACCGGAAAGAATTACAGAACTCGGATTCACTTTGTCCAGTCCGGTATATTTAGGAGCCGTTCCGTGAGTCGCTTCAAAGATAGCCTTTCCGTTGGTGTAGTTGATATTCGCACCCGGAGCGATCCCGATTCCGCCGACCTGTGCAGCCAAAGCATCAGAAACGTAGTCTCCGTTCAGGTTCAATGTAGCAATAACAGAATACTCTGCCGGACGCGTCAGGATTTGTTGTAAGAAGGCATCAGCGATGACATCTTTGATTAGAATTTTTCCGCCAGCCAGGGCTTCTTTTTGCGCTGCATTGGCTGCATCTTTTCCTTTTTCGTCAGCAATGCGGTCGTATTGTGCCCAGGTAAATACCTTGTCGCCATACTCTCTCTCCGCCAGTTCATATCCCCACTCCTTGAATTTTCCTTCGGTAAATTTCATGATGTTCCCCTTGTGTACCAAGGTAACAGATGGTTTACCTTCTGCAATAGCATACTCGATAGCCGCACGCACCAAACGCTCCGTTCCTTCTGTGGAAACCGGCTTGATACCCAAAGAAACCGTGTCGGGGAAGCGAATCTGAGTCACGCCCATTTCGTCCTGAAGGAAGTTTTTCAGTTTGTTCAGTTCTTCGCTACCGTTTAAATATTCAATTCCAGCATATATGTCTTCTGTGTTTTCACGGAAAATAACCATATCCACTTTCTCAGGTGCTTTTACCGGAGATGGGACTCCACGGAAGTAACGCACCGGACGTACACAAGCAAACAAATCCAGTTTTTGACGCAGAGCCACATTCAAAGATCGAATCCCGCCGCCAACAGGCGTTGTCAACGGCCCTTTGATGGCTACGAGGTATTCTTCAATCTTATCCAGCGTTTCCTGTGGCAACCACTCACCGGTTTTATCAAAGGACTTTTGTCCGGTATACACCTCCAACCAGTGAATTTTACGGGAACCACCATAGGCCTTTTCTACAGCGGCATCAAAAACGCGCACGGCTGCTGCCCAAATATCCGGCCCGATTCCGTCTCCTTCGATGAAAGGAATAATAGGATTGTCAGGTACGTTTAGTTTTCCATTTTCTATGGTTATTTTTTGTCCACTCATTTTTTATTAATTTTAATTAGAATCAATTACTAACTTGCAAGGGGAAACCTCCCCAAAAATCCGCACAAAGGTAATGATTTGCCTTTAATTTTTAATTCAATTTTTAAAATACAATGTATAGAATTTTCCTATTGACTCTAACAATGGCTTTTTTTACATGGGGATGTAATTCCAATAAAAATATTTCTAATAAAGAAAACAATAAGGAATCGACCGAAAAGGCCAACTCAGATGCTAAACCGCCAAAATGCAATACTTACGGAACGGTAGTGGATCACACCGGGCTGGATGGTTGTAAATTTCTTATTCACCTGGAAGACGGGCGCAAACTCCTTCCGGCCGAGATGATGAACAAGGATTTTCAATTTAAAGACAAACAACGCATTCATTTTTCTTATTCTGAAATAGAGGGTGGAATGAGCATCTGCATGGCTGAGAATGCGATGGTGAAAATCTATTGCATCGAAGAAGTGAAAGGAGAGAAAGAGGACAAATGTGTGGATACAGTAGACCCATTGACGGTGCGCTGGATGAGTGATTTGATAAAAAGAAAACAAATAGATATTGTTTACAGATATGAATATGAAGGTCGGCCCGCTTATTTTTTTAGAATTTTGCGGTGCTGTGATTTTCAAAGTCCCTTGTATGATTGCGAAGGAACCCGGCTTTGTGTCAGTGGAGGAATAACAGGAGGAAATTGTGATTATTTCTTTAAGAAATTGTCTAAGAAAAAATTAATATACGGAAAAGAACCGAATGATAAGTAGCCGTATAGGCATTTTCGACTGGTGTAAGCACAACTGTCTAATCCGAACTTATTCCGGTTGGCAGGAAATAATATAATGAAAATACTGCGACCGCTCTGCGGTCGTTCCGGTTTCACACGACCGCAGCGCGGTTGCAGTACGTTTGTATTTTCGCATTATTGTTTTAGCAAAAATATCAGGTATCAAAACAGCAATTTTGTTATCCCTGCGTTTCGATTATTATAAAAATATATGCAAAACCCATATTTAGATCCCTCGGATGAAAATCTGGACTCCGAGGAAAAACAATTAGAAAAAAATCTCCGCCCGTCGGAGCTGGACGATTTTAAGGGACAACCCAAAATCGTGGAGAACCTCAAGGTCTTTATCGAAGCAGCTAAGTTGCGCGGCGAAGCGTTGGATCATGTCTTGCTGCACGGCCCACCCGGTTTGGGGAAGACGACTTTGTCCTTCATTATTGCCAACGAACTGGACACCAGCATGAAAATGTCCTCCGGTCCCGTCCTTGAGAAACCGGGCGACCTGGCAGGCTTGCTCACCAATCTGGACGAAGGCGACGTTTTATTTATTGATGAAATTCATCGCCTGAATACCGTGGTGGAAGAATATCTCTATTCCGCAATGGAGGATTACCGCATTGATATCATGATCGACAGCGGCCCGAATGCCCGGAGTATTCAAATCTCTCTCAATCCTTTTACTCTAGTAGGAGCAACCACAAGAATGGGATTGCTTACCGCTCCCATGCGCGCCCGCTTTGGCATCAATTGTCATTTAGATTATTATAATGTAGAAACCCTCGTAAATATCATCAAGCGATCCGCCGGGATATTGGATGTGCCCATCACAGATGAAGGTGCCTGGGAAATTGCCAGACGCAGCCGGGGAACGCCAAGGATAGCAAATGCGCTGTTACGTCGGGTTCGCGACTTTGCTCAAATCAAAGGGAACGGGACAATTGATGTAGAAATTGCTAAATTTGGACTGACGGCTTTGAATGTAGATGAAAGTGGTTTGGATGAAATGGATAATAAAATTTTATCTACTATCATTCACAAATTCAAGGGTGGCCCGGTAGGAATCAGCACGATTGCTACAGCAGTAAGCGAAGAAGCCGGAACGATTGAGGAAGTCCATGAGCCTTTCCTCATCATGGAAGGATATATTCAGCGAACGGCCAGAGGGAGAGAAGTGACGGAAAAGGCTTATCGACATTTGGGGGTAACGCCTCCCGCTCAGGATGGAACGCTATTTTAAGTTTTTAATATAAAAATAATACATTTTATGAAACGAATATTTTACCTACTTATTTTTATTCCTTTTATGTCTTTTGGTCAGGAACAGGCCACATTGCTAGGTCAATGGCATGACACCTCTCTTCCGGGAAGTAATGCCTTTGATAATGTATATAATGAAATATGGGGCGTTGTTGTCAATGATGTAGAATATGCAGTCATTGGTTCTACTATGGGAACCCATTTTATTGATATATCTGATCCTTCTAATATGACGGAGACGGCTTTTGTGCCCGGTGAGGTGCAGGGAGGTTCTATCATTCATCGGGATTATCACGATTTGAATGGTTATTTATATGCCGTAGCAGACGAAGGAGCCAGTTCACTGCAAGTGATTGATATGTCTGGTTTGCCGAATTCTGTTGAAGTAGTTTATGATTCCAATGAATTTATGGAACGAGCGCATAATATTTTTATAGATGAAAATAAATGTCGCTTGTATTCCTTGTCCACCAAGGGAGGACTTTCTTCTTATTCTGCTCTTCGGATTTTTTCCATTTCCGATCCGGCCAATCCCGTTCACCTGGGATCTTATAATAATGTGCAGGGAACAAGTCTCTCCGGAATGCACGATGGGTTTATTCGAAATGATACCGCATATTTGAATTTGGGTGGAAATGGATTTGCCGTTGTCGAGTTTTCAGATGTAGACAACCCGACTGTTTTGGGGACCCTATCCAGCTATCCCGACCAGGGATACAATCACTCCGGCTGGTTGTCTGAGGATGGAAAAACGTATGTCATGGCAGATGAAACGCACGGCATGGCCATGAAGGTTTTGGATATGAGTGACTTGACTAATATTTCGGTCAGAGCCTTGATTGATGCTGGTAGCACGAATAATTCTATCGCCCATAATCCAATCATAGCTTGTGATAAAATATATACAGGATATTATTATGATGGTTTGCAAGTGCATGATATTTCTGATCCGGATAATCCTACACACCTCGCTCAATACGATACTTATCCCGGTGATAATGTATCTTCTTATCACGGAGCCTGGGGCGTCTATCCACTCTTTCCATCCGGGCGTATCCTGATAGCAGATATGCAAACAGGTTTATATGTTTTTGAAGGATATAATACCAATTGCAAACCGGCTTTGACAGAAAATTGTGGCGTACCGATTGTTTCTACAACAGAAATTACAGAAGAATGGTCCGTTCAAATTGCCCCTCAACCTGCTTCCTCTGAATTGAATATTCAGGTAGAATTGGGAAGTGGAAACAATATTTCAAATATGACTATTTCTGATGTGAATGGTAGGATAATTGCCCAGACAGAAAATCAAGCCAATTGGAATTTGTCCACAGCAGCCTGGGCGAATGGCATGTATTTTCTAAAAATAAATTCTAATAATAAAATTCAAACAGAAAAAATTATTATAGCAAAATAATATATTTTTTAATTGATAAAAAAACCGGAAACGAACAGCGCGGCAAGGCAACAACAAATGGCCTTGTCGTGCTGTTTTTTATTGTATAATTAAAAACTAAATGAAAATGAAAAAATCCCTTTACCTTTTCTTGCTGTTATTTCCACTTTTCATTTCTGCCCAGGAACAAGCCACCCTTCTGGGGCACTGGGAAGACCCAAATATTCCCGGAAGTTTTGCCTACGATAATGCCTACAATGAAATCTGGGGCGTCGTGGTCAATGATGTGGAATATGCCGTCATTGGCTCCAGCAATGGAACCCATATTTTTGATATCACCAATCCGGCCGATTTGGTGGAGGTGGCCTTTATCCCCGGAGCGGTTCAGGGAGCCAATATTGTCCACCGGGATTATCACGATTTCAAAGGTTACCTGTATGCCGTTGCAGATGAGGGTGTCAGCACACTTCAAATCATTGATATATCAAAGTTGCCGGATGAGGCTCCCGTGGTATACGATTCCAATGTATTTTTTGAAAAAGCTCACAATATTTTTATCGATGAAAATCGCTGCCGGTTGTACGCTTTCCTCGTAAGGGGTGGAGAGGACGCCCCGTCCATTTCAGCCCTGCGGGTGTACTCACTGGAAGACCCGGAGAATCCCGAATTGCTTTCTATCTTTAATACAAATATCCAGGGCAATTCCCTTTCGGGAACGCATGATGGTTTTGTCAGGAATGATACGGCTTTTATTAATGTAGGCGGGAACGGATTGTACGTGGTAGATTTTTCAGATATTTATAATCCTGTTATGTTAGGTTCTCTGACGAGCTACCCCGATCAGGGGTACAATCACTCCGGCTGGTGGTCGGAGGATGGCAAGACTTATATCCTGGCAGATGAAACCCACGGAATGGCTCTGAAAATTTTGGACGTAAGTGACCTGACCAATATTACGGTATCAGCTATTATCGACTCCGGGAATCCTTCGGAGAATGCCATTGCTCATAATCCTATTATAGCTTGTGATAAAATATATGTTGGATATTATTATGATGGGTTGCAGGTGTATGACATTGCTGACCCGGAGAATCCCGTGCACCTGGCACAATACGATACCTATCCCGGCACCACGAATCAATCTTACGAAGGGGCCTGGGGGGTGTATCCCTTTTTGCCTTCTGGTAGAATTTTAGTTTCCGATATGCAAACAGGTTTGTATATCTTCGAGGGATACAGCAATAATTGCAAACCGGAAATTGTAGAGAATTGCATTATATCAAATACGAATGATATTAATTCTTTGGATTGGACTATTGAGGTTTCTCCACAACCTGTTGCAACAGAGCTGGAAATTTCTATTGAGACATTAAGTAATTTAAAAGATGGGAATATGATTATTTCCGATGTTTCCGGGCGGGTTTATTTTGAAGGTAAAATTTCAGAAAAAAATGTGGAAACAATTTCTGTTGCTTCCTGGGCCAGTGGAATGTATTTTTTAAAAATTCAATCGGGTAACCGCATTTATACCGAAAAAATCCTCGTAGCCAGATAATTCGCAGATAAAAATAAAAGTTTAATTTTGGCAGTTAGAATATTTCCGGCTGCCATTTTTATTGATGTATATTCTTTCATTCCTAGCAATAAAACCTGTTTTTATATTTTGATAAAACACATTCTAAATAGTATTTTTTTATTTTTGGCTCTGTCTGTTTTTGGGCAGGATTCTACCGGGATAAAACCCATCCCTGCCAATCCAACTATCCAGGCTACCAGGACCATACCCAAGGCGCCAGTTTCTGATACAATCGTCCCGGCTGCCCCGACCACACAAGCCTCTGATACCGCCAGAAAAAATCAGGTTATTGCTCCGGCACCCTCGGTTTCTATCCTCCTAAAGCGAGATTCTGCCGCCTGGTATTTTCATGCAAAGGAGCGTTTTCGGTTTTACCCGGCTTCGGATACTTTACTGGATGGAATAGAAGTTTTTGACCCGATTTTTCAGGAGGGTTTTTATGGGCATACTGGGAATCTGGGTGCGCCACATACAGCGCTGGCTTATCGTTCCCGCTTTTATGAGGGGTTTGCTGTTGGTTATAATCAGTATGATTTATATATAAGAGATATTGATAGTGTTCGGTATTACAATACGTTAAAACCCTTTTCCCGGACGCATTACGCTCAAACACATCAGCAGCAGGATGCCATGGTACATGCTGAGTTTGGTCATCAGGTTTCGCCCGGCCTGAATCTCGGCCTGGAATACCGCCGCATCAATCATGAAGGAATTTACGGTTTCCAAAAAAACAGGCATACAACATTTGCCCTGACCTCGCATTACAGAACAAGGAATAATAGATATGAACTATTGTGTGCCTATGCTGGCAATACCATAAAGACACAAAATAACGGAGGTCTCACTTCTGATACCATGTGGATCGATACCTTTAGTCGGAGGGTATTTAACCCTCAGATTTTTCTGACTGAGGCCCGGACAATTAATACGCACCGGCATGTCAGTGTTTCACAATATTTAAATATTGATAAGTTTTTTTCTAATAAAAAGGACAGTACGGGTTTTAGGAAAAACTTGTTTACCCTAAGCCACCATGCGGCATTTAGAAATGATAAATATAAATACTTTGATATTGCTCCGGCGGGAGATTCCCTTTTTTATCAAAACTTTCAAACGAACAATGTAGGTATCCGGCACTTTTTAAGGGTGAATACTTTGCGTAATGAATTTTACCTGGAAGCCCAGCGGCAATCAAAAAATAAAAAAGGAAATATACGTCCAGTTGGAATGCTTCGGGTTGGTTTGATGCACAAGGTTCATTTCATTAATCAGGAACCTTTAAATAAAACAATAAATAATTTATTTTTAAAAGCAAAATTTGAAGGAATTATCGCGAATACCTTTTTCGTAAAAGGGAAAGGTCATTTAGGACTGTGGGACAATGCCGGAGATTTTTTAGTGGATGCTACGTTGGGTGTGAAGATTGCAAAAATAGGTCAGCTCGAAGCCGGATTTAAAAACCAGTTGTTTTCGCCTTCGTTGTTGCAGCAGGAAATGTATATATCTCAAATTCCTATATGGCAGAATAGTTTTAACAAAACCAATGAAACTTCCCTTTGGGGCAAACTGACGATTCCACGCACCCATTCTGCTTTCGCTGTACGCAATTTCCTCCTGGCCAATTTGATTTACTACGATGAAGAAGTGAGCGTTCGGCAAAGTGATCAACTGACAAATCTGTTGCAGGTAGAAGCACAGCAGGATTTTAATTTAAAACCTTTTTATATTAAAAATCACATTTTTTGGCAAATCCAAAACAACAATTTATTGCGCCTGCCTGCCCTGACCGGAAAGCACAGTTTTTATTTTGAAAATTATATATTTAAAAAAGCAATGCTTTTTAGAGTGGGATTTAATTTATATTGGAATTCTACCTATTTTGCCAAAGGTTACCATCCGCTGATTGGGCAGTTTCATTTACAGGAACAGCAAAACATCCAGGCATACCCTGCTGCCGATGCCTTCCTGAGTTTTAAGGTAAGGGGATTCCGGGCCTATTTTAAATGCGATAATGTCTCTGACTACATTACTCAGACACCTTATTATTTAGTACCGCTTTACCCCATGCGGGAAGCAATTTTCCGGGTGGGTATCTCCTGGGAATACGATAATTAGATTTGATTAAAACATATAAATTCCTCTAAAAGACAGCCATTTGTGTACCTGGGGTTCACTGGGCTTTCCGGCAGGGTAGGGAGTAGGATCATCGGCCTTATTAAATTCTACAATGCTATTGAAAGAATATCCAAAATTGGCTTCCAATCCAATATGATCGGTTATAAAATAAGTAGCTCCTGCATGACCAAAGATATTATTTTTTCTGTAAAATGGAGCGCGCAATTCCGTTTCATCAATATCAGAAATCAGGATATTATTGACCTGCACCAACCGGTCAAAACCGAGTCCGGCGTGAAACCTTAAATTTCCATCTATATAATAAAAAGAAACAGGGACTTCCACGCTACTTAAGGTATAATCATAATCTTCGCTAAATTCCTTATTGGTGGCTCTGCTTCCTTTGACCGAATACAAAATATCCATACTAATGGCCCACATACTTCCCAAACCGACTTCCACCCGTCCACCAGCAACGTATCCAATTTTATTAAAACCAGCTAAATCATCCCCATCGATTTGTGCCGCATTAGCTCCTGCTATAATGGATGCACTAAATGTCCCCGGAGTTGTTTCATCATCTTGTGCTAAAAGGAAAACCGGAAAGAATAAAATTATAATTAAAATATATTTTAACATGATTTTTGTTTTATGTAAAAAAATAACTCCCACAAAATTAAACAATTATTTTCCGATATTTGTCTTGTTGATAACTCGAAGTTATGAAGTACACGAATAATCTGCTCAAAAAATTTGAAGACCTCTTCGGTCAAATCGATTATACCATTCGCTACGAAAGGGGTAACTTTCAATCCGGGTATTGTATTGTAGAAAATAAAAAAATAATCGTCATAAATCGCTTCTACGACACCGAAGCCAAAATTAATTGCCTGATTGATATTTTACAAAACATAGAAATCGTGGAGGAAGACCTGGATGAAAAAGGCGTGGAATTGTACAAAAAAGCCCTAAAAGTGAATGTCTGATCAGGCACATCACCTCGGTCAGGTTACTTTCCTGGGGACGGCGACTTCTCAGGGCGTTCCCGTTATTGCCTGCGATTGTCCGGTTTGCCTCTCTGCTGATCCCAGAGATAAGCGTTTGCGTTCTTCCATCCTGTTTGAGTCACCTTCCACCAATTTTGTCATTGATACCGGCCCGGATTTCCGGCAGCAAATGCTGGATAATCAGGTAAAGGAAATTCATGCCGTCGTGCTCACGCACGAACATCAGGATCACGTCGCTGGTCTGGATGATGTCCGCCCGTTTAATTTTCGTTACAATCGGGATATGCCCGTTTATGGTGAGCAGCGGGTACTGGAAGATATGAAACAGCGATTTTCGTATATTTTTAAACCGCATCCTTATCCCGGGTTGCCAAAAATTGATTTAAGGGAAATTAATGAAAATGATATTTTTAAAATAAATGATATTAAAATACAACCCGTGCGGATCATTCACGGCCGACTGCCGATTTTAGGATTCAGAATTGGAGATTTTACTTATTTGACAGATTTATATGAAATTGAAGAGAAGGAAAAGGAAAAAGTCAAAGGCAGTAAAATATTAGTGGTATCTGCCCTGCATCACAAAAAACATTATTCGCATCTCACCTTGCAGGAAGCACTGGAGTTTATAGAAGAAATGCAACCGGAAAAAGCTTACCTCACTCACCTGAGTCATTTTATGGGATTGCACGAGGAAGTAGAAAAAAGCCTCCCTGCTCATGTGCGTATTGCTTATGATGGATTAAAAATTTTTATATAAGGGAACAGGAAATAAAAGAGGGTTGAACAATTGTCCAACCCTCTTTTAAATTTTAGTTAAGTAACTGGACACAATAATATTATATTTAATTTGAAATGAATTTTTGATTTA
>JAHDCK010000150.1 GCA_020629915.1 Saprospiraceae bacterium | reverse complement strand
CCGGAGCAATGGCCAAGCGCATCGTCAATTACTTTGATGAAGGCGAAGAAGTAGAGCAAGGAACGGATATGGGTTTTATTAAATTTGGTTCCCGTGTGGATCTCTACTTACCTATCGGGACGAAGCTCGAAGTGGAAATGAATCAAAAGGTCAAAGGAAATAAAACCGTTATCGCCAGGTTATAATTCTATCTTCATATAAACGGGACAATGATCGGAATGCACCACATCAGTCAATTGGTGGCATTCGATAATGTTATCTTTTAGATTATTCGTAACGGATTGATAATCGATCCGCCAGCCCTTGTTGTTGGCGCGGGCATTGGCTCGGTAAGTCCACCAGCTGTATTGTTCCTTGTCCGGATTTTTAAAGCGAAAAGCATCCGTAAATCCGCTGTCAAACCACTTCGTCATCCAGGCGCGTTCTTCGGGTAGGAAGCCAGAGCTTTTTTTATTGCTTACCGGATTGTGGATGTCCATTTCTGTATGGGCGATATTGTAATCTCCGACCAGGATAATTTTTTTTCTTTTCTTTTTTAAATCGCTGATCCATTTAAAAATATCATCCAAAAATTCATATTTGAAATTCTGTCGTGCTTCTCCGCTGGTTCCGGATGGAAAATAAATATTCAATAAAGTCAAATCCCCAAAATCTGCCCGAATGATTCTACCTTCGGAATCGTACTTTTCAATGCCGCATCCGGCTTCTACCAAATCGGGTTTTGTTTTACTTAGAATGGCGACGCTGCTGTATCCTTTTTTTACGGCGGAGTGCCAGTGATGATGGTAGCCCAGATTGTCAAAAATACTGAGGTCTAACTGTTCGGGGTGAGCTTTGGTTTCCTGTAAGCAAACAAAGTCAAAATTGTTTTCATCCAGCCAGGTGTCAAAACCTTTTCTGAGGGCAGCGCGGATTCCATTGAGGTTGTAGGAGATGATTGTTTTATCAGACATTATAAATAGAATTTTCTTGTTGTAAAATTAAAAAACAAAACCTTTTTCACGGAGTACCTGGTCGATTTCATTTTTGGGATCGTGGAGAAGCGTTTGGATGCCGACAGCATTGGCTCCTTGAATATTTTTCGCATTGTCATCAATGAAAAAAGTTTCTGACGGATTCAGTTGAGCGTCCCGGAGGACAAACTCGTAGATTTCGGTTCCGGGTTTTCGCAGGCCGATCAAATGCGAGTAATAAGCCTTTTTAAAATAAGCGTCAAAATCAGATATGTTTTTTTCTTTTTTGAGGTAGGCGCGGATGTGATTGAGGTGAATGCTGTTTGTATTGCTGAGGAGATACAGATTGTAATTTGGTCGAAGGGCTTCCAGCATTTTTAACCGGGTGTCAGGGATTTCTCCGAGGAGTGCGTTCCAGGCGTCCTGAACTTGCTCTTGGGTGATCGTGCTGTTGCTATATTGTATTATTTTTTTGTAAAATATATTTTCTGTGACTTCGTTGGTTTCTTGTTTTTGAAAAAACTGTTCGGCATCTAACGCTTGTTTTATTTTCGTATAATTATTTTTAAATAAAATATCAAATGCGCAGGCTGTCTTAGAAAGGTCAATATCAATGAGAACTGCCCCTAAATCAAATATGATATTTTTTATATGTTTCATGATTTGTTGTTTAGCGATTCCAGAAATTCTGTTTGATCTTTGGGTGCCCCGATGAACCGTTGATAAAAGAATCCTAGTATTCCAACCGTTATAAATAAAAATAAACTCAATATAAAAAAGGCGTAAATGATTTGATTGCCCTCGTGGAAAAACGGCATGGCAAAAAGCGATAAAAACATAATTCTAAATAAAATATTAGAAATAAAAAATATACTTCCGGCCCGCCCGTACACTTGATTTGGGATATGCTCAAATAGGTAGGTCACTCGCCGGATCCGAATCCCGGCATTGGTAATCCCCAGTAAAAAATTCATGGCATAAAAGACAAGAGCACTAGTCGTCAGGGCCAGGGTTAGAAATTCCAGCCCGGTGATGAGCGTCAGGATAATGATAGAAAGCGGAATTGTCGTTTTCCTAAAAATCCATTGGATGCCCGCCCCGGCAAATATGGCTCCGAAGGCGTAAAACATCTCTGCAAAAGCAAAGACATCACCGCCCATTTGGAGGTGGCTTTCCACGTATTTTGCTGCCAGGTAAAATGTGGTAACCAGTACGACAACAAAAACCGAATAGGAAGCCACACCAAACAAAAACACATTCGGATTTTTTTGAAGGAAATTCAGGCCGACTTTGAGGCGACCCAGCACCGTCCCGGTTTCCTTGTGCCGCTCGATGAGCGGCTGGAAGCGGATAAGCGAAATGATCCCGAAACTCGCAAAGTAAGTCATAGCATCCATTAAGAAAATGTCATATATTTTCCAGGCTTCTGTTTTGAAGGGGAGTTGAAATTCCATCCCGGCAAAATGCAGGATACCATCGGGGATGCCTTCCAGCAAAATCGCTGCTCCCGCTCCGGCGAATGCACTAGCGAGTTGTCCCTGAATTTCTATGATAGAACTTATTTTTCCGTATAATTTTTTTTCAGTTATTTCCTGCACAAAGGCGTAAAGGTTGGGGTAATGGATATTGTAATTCAGGAAGGTCATCAGGAAGACGAGGGCGACGAGCTGGGTGGGGAGCATTTCCCAGTTGCGGCCAAGCAGGGCGATGCTGAGGAGAATGGCTCCACTGATGAAGTTGAGCCAAAGGAAAATCGTTTTGCGGTTGTATTTATCGACGAAAGTTCCGCCAATAGGGCCCCAGAAAAGGGAGACAGCCGTAATAGCTGCATAGATATAACCAAAGGTAGCGGTGTCTTCAAATTTTGCGAAATACCAGGGAATAGCGATCATGCTGATCCCCTGTGCGACACCGGAAATGGCGTTAGCAGTAAACAGCAAAAGAAGGGCGGGAAGATTTTTCAAGTTGGATTTTTAGTTAGAGCTATTATAACGTTTGTACAGGCCATCCAGTTTAGAAATGATATTGGAATATTGGGTGAGGAATGGCTCTATGGATTCTTTTCGGGTTTTGAGGAGTTGATTGAATTGGTATTTTTTATATTGTTTTTTAAAATCTCTGATATAACTCAGTGCAAAATATCCACTGAAGGGAACCAGCAAAATGATCAAGGATGCCCAGAGCCAACTTCCTGTAATTAATTTTAATAAAATAAAATTTATTATATAAAAAAGAGGAAAAATAAAAAAACCGGAGGCCCATTTAAAGGTGCTGGTGAATTGTGGATCTTTTAAAATAGCAAAGGTGATTTTATAACACAAATAATAAGGAATTATATTAAAAATAAAACCAAATAAAAATACAGGAAAAGTTATAATAAATTTTATAATATTTAAAAAAGAAAAACCGGGCTGCTGCAAAGTGCCGGGTTCCAACTTTAGGCTGTCCATTGCTTCTTCAAATTTTTCAACTGACTGAAGGTATAAGCCAGCCTGCTCGGGTTCGGATGTTTCGTATTGTTGCAGCACTGAAATTGTTTTTTTGTCGGCTAGAAATTCAGTACGCAGGGGATGGCGGCCTCTTTGCAAATTTTCATGGGTGATCATTTTTTCCCGGTATAATTTCCGAAGCAATTCTACCGCCTTGTAGTGCTTAGATTGAATATCAATCATCTCCGGGGAAATGCGCTTAGACAATTCGCCAATAAACTGTTTGATGGCACGAGCGGGTTTTTCCTGATATAATTCGTAGTACTCTGCCAGATGAATGGGTTCTCCAAAACGCACATAAACATCTTCGTAAAAAGAATCGACATTATTGTAGTAAATTCCCATCGGGAAAACTAAAATATCTTTTTCGTAATTGCTTCGTTGTGCTGCTCCAAAGGAAAACCTCGCAATTCCTTTTTTTAGAGGATACAAAGTGCGTTGCTCAGCAAAAGTACCCTCCGGGAAAATGCCGACTGCGCCGTTGTTAACCAAAATATCCATCAGCACCTCAAAGGTTTCATCATTCTTAGCACGACGCATATTTTCCACACCGTCGTGCCTGCGATAAACCGGATATATTCTAAAGAAATGCAATATATCCGTAATGCGTTTTGAAACACTAAATACATCAGCGCGAGCGACGAAGTAGG
Organism: Saprospiraceae bacterium; assembly: GCA_020629915.1. Classification (GTDB taxonomy): domain Bacteria; phylum Bacteroidota; class Bacteroidia; order Chitinophagales; family Saprospiraceae; genus JAHDCK01. The sequence goes on along the minus strand of JAHDCK010000150.1, from coordinate 6,303 downwards.
GGCGGGTCGGTGTTGGGCACAAAACATTCAGGGCATCCAAAAGGGAATTTTGGTGGTTGGGGGCATAAACCATCGGCTTGGAGTTGTCCAATTGTTCCATTCCATCCACTTCAAAACGCCTGTAAAAGCATTTTATAGAGAATAATACAATATTTTTTATTATATCGTAACCGAGTACCTTCATGTTCTAATAAAAGATGAATAAAAATTACAATGCGAAGATAGGAAAGCTAAGTCAATTTTCCTTTGGTAAAAATAGTCGCTAAGGTCAAGCCCGAAACCATGTGCCATATTCCCCACCAGGCAGCGACGACACCCATTCCTCCAAGGCCGTCAAAGAAGTTGAAAATCAGAATCAGAGCCAGTCCGGAGTTTTGAATGCCCGTTTCGATAGTGATACAACGGCGGTCGGGTTCTTCCAATCCCAGCAGTGCTGCAACAGAATAACCACTCAGGAGTGCGACTCCATTGTGAAGAAGGACTAAAATAAAAACGGCTCCAACATAGTTGATAAAATTATCAAAATTAGCAGCAAAGGCGGCAACAACAAAGCCAAGAAAAAATAGTATAGATAGAATTTTTATAGGCTTGACGATTTTTGCAGTTATTTCAGGAAAGCGATAAGCAAACCACATCCCCAGAACCAAGGGAATGCCCAGGAGCAGCAGAACGATTTTGAGCATTTCCAAAAAGTCGATGTGGATAGTTTGCAAGAGTTCGGCAGTAGGGCCGTAGAGGCCGCCCCAAAAGTTGAAGTTGAAGGGAGTCATGACGATAGCACTCAGTGTGGCGATAGCGGAAAGGCTAACAGACAAAGCAACATTTCCTTTGGACAGTAAAGTGAAAAAATTGGAAATATTGCCACCGGGGCAAGCGGCCACCATGAACATACCCAGAGCAAGGCTGGGATGAGGGTTCAAAGCCATGACAAGGAGCAGGGTCAAAAAAGGCAACAGGAAAAACTGGCAAAAAACGCCGGTGAGGACAAGCTTGGGTTTTTGGAAAATGCGCCGGAAATGTTCCGGTTTGATTTCAAGAGCCACTCCAAACATGATAATACTCAGTGAGATATTCATGAAGAGCAAGCTACCTTCGCTAAAGTTGAGTTGTATCTGATCAATACCATCCATCCGACGAAGATAAAAAGGATTTCTTTAAGACCTTAATAGTTTTTTATACGTATAAAACATTTTTTGTTGTGAGAACCAGCCGGTGCGATACATAGAAAAAACGATGAGATTGGAGAGTTGGACCCGAAGCCAACTATTGGCGGCATATTTTCTGGCAGAAACGATGACTTCGGTAGGGAGAATTTTAAAAGTGTATTTTTTTTGCAGCATTTTTATAAATTCAAAATCTTCCATTATAATAAAATCAGATTTGAATCCACCTTCTTTTTTGAATATAGATTTTTTAATGAATAATGTTTGGTCACCACCTCTACAAAACAACCAGGGGAAGCGGGTACAATAAGCATTGATTTTTAATAAAAAATGAGGACGATCAAATTGGTAGCGAAAGCAACCGCAATCGAATCCAGCCCGAACAGCCGCTTCAATATGCTGGTAGAAATTTAAGGGCGGCAACACATCTGCATGAACGAAGTAAAGCAAATCGCTCTGGGCATGGGTGGCTCCAATATTCATTTGATTGGCTCTGCCTGGTGAGGCAGATTGGATAATTTTTGCTCCTAATCTTTTGGCAATGGCAACCGTATCATCCTGACTTCCGGCATCAACTACAATAATTTCAAAGTTGGCTCCGGCTTGTTTTAGTCGTGTGAGCAAGCGTCCAATATTTTGGGCTTCATTTAGCGTGGGGATGATGATGCTTGTTTTCAATTTATACAAATAGAATTAAAATGCCTCTGTAGCAGTCAGGTAAAATTTCAGATCTTCGCCATAGCCCACATCCAGTCGCAAGTTAATTTTTTCTTTTTTATTCAGTGCGAAACGAATGCCGCCACCACCAGCCCATTTAAAGTTATCTAATTTAAAATTATTAAATTTATCAGCTACGCCGCCATACCCTCCAAAGACGACCATTCCAACTCGCCAAAATAAGGGAATCCGGTATTCTGCTTGTAGCATCATCAGGTTGTTGTCTCTAAAACGTCCTTCAAAATAGCCTCGCATTTTTCGGGTTCCGCCGATTCGGGGAGCTTCATTGAAGGGAACTTCTCCACTAGTAAAATCCCCATAGTAATTGATCGCCAAAACTTGATTTTTTATTATATTAAAATACTTGGTGGCATCAATAGAGAAGCGCGTATATTCAAAATCACTGCCCAGCAGTTTTGAATTTTGGGTGAGAACGAGTTCGATAAATTCTCCACCACTAGGCCAGAAGTTATTATCTCTGGTATCGTAATTGGCCACAATGCCCAGGCTGGAAATAATGCCGCCTTCGCTTCCGATAGCCAAATTTTGAGCCAGTCTTCCGGTAGAATCCACTTCTGTAATCTGAAAATCATCAAACCAGTAACGGATGCCGACATAGGTATTGGCCCGGACTTTTCGCAGGGCATTCAGGCGAAATCTGGGAAGCGTAACGCCAAAAACTTCTTCGTAATCTTCTTCGATATTTCCCGTACCGAAGTAGCTGAAAAAATAGCGATAGTAACCCAACTCGCCATAAACAGAATAATTTTTTTGCTGGAAATACAAATTATAAGGTAAATAAAATAATACTTGTTTTTTTAATGTATAAGCAAAGCCGAGCTGCATTTGGGAAGCCTTTGCGGTATCGGGTTCGTTTTTCATGCGGAAGGCATAGACGGCTGCTGCTCCAAATCCCCAACTCGTTTCGGGAGTGTTGAATACGAGTGGAATCCCGGAAAAGGAATTTCGCTTGGGTGGTTTTTCTTCTTTTTGGGCTTGTAAGGACGGTGATATACCTAAAAAAGCTACCGCAAAAATCAGGAAAAAAAGATGCTTCGTTTTATTAAAAACCATGTGTCAAAAATATGGATTCTAAACCGAAGGTTTTATAGAGAAAATAGTCGAAATTTTGACGGAAGAGAAGATTTGAAAGGATAAAGCTTTCAGTAAAATAAATACTGCAACTACAACGCAGTTGCAGTATTTGTTTATTTCGTATTTTAATTCTCCAAGTCAGAAAGTTTTTGGCGGACTTCATCCACCACATCCTGTTGGGCTTTTATTTCGTTTTGTTTTTCAGCCTGATTGCTTTCATTGATTTCGATATCCTTTTCGGCCTGAGCAATTTTAGCTTTAAAACTTTCTATGTCCGCAAGAAGTTGTTCTTTTTTGCTAACGAGCTTTTTGAGTTCTTTTTCGCGTTTTTTCAGTTGATCTTCCTCATTATCCAGTTCTTCTTCCGTTGTGAAAATGGCTACATTGAGCGCAAACTGAAGCAGCATTTTTTCTGCTTCGGCATATTCTCTGGCATGTTCAGCAGAATTGAGGAAAGCTCCACCCAGGTCAAACCAAGCTGTGATATCTGAGCCATCGGTTCCTTGTGAAACTTTGGCGTAGACATCTACGGTATTCATACTCATTGCTTCGATAGTAGCATCATCCGAAAAAGTCTCATTGAGTTTTCTGTCTTTTTTGGTTTTACCTTTGAATTTTTTCATGTACTTGGCCCAGAGTTTTTCCACATCTTTTTTCTGGGCATTTTTCAATTCAATGGTTAGAGAATTTTGTGCACCAGCACTCATGGAGCGTTCTTCCTCCAGGATTTGGGCAAAACTCCAGTTGATTAGCAGGCAAAAGCTAAGAAAGGTCAGTATTGATTTTTTCATAAGTTTGAAATTTTATTATAAAAAATTTTTTATTTTAATTAAAAATGTTAATTCAGCAGTAATTCTCAACTTTCTGCAAGTTAAGACGTAAAAAAGCAAAACAGTTTCTCAAAAATACAAAATTGCACCGTCTGAGTGTCCCAAAACGGGAATCTGTTGTGTTTTGCATAATTTTTGCTGTCACTATAATTAAGTTCCCATCATAATAATAGCATCCCCATTGCGATTTGATTTAAACATACTCTTAGACCTAAACGAATATAAAAGAACCTATTTTTTATGAAACGCAGATTTTTACCTCCTGTTTTAGTGGCTGTGATTTTATTGTTAACCTTTTCGGTGCAAGCACAGAAGAAAGAAATAGAAAAAGGAAATAAATTCTACCGGGAAATGTGGTACACTAAAGCCATTCCCTATTTTGAAAAAGCACTGACCATAAAAGGCAATCAGGCCATCCAATCCAAGCTGGCTTATTGTTATAAAATAACCGGCCACATCGAAAAAGCAGATTCGTTGTACAGCGAAGTCGTGCACAAGCGCAATGTGCGTCCTATCACTTTATATTATTATGGTGAAACGTTAATGGCCAATGGAAAATACGAAAAAGCAAAAGAATGGTTTTTGAAATATGCGTCTCTCAAACCGGAGGATGATCGGGGCGCATTGATGGCGCAGGCTTGTGATAAAACGAAATCTATTCGGTCATTGTATAAGAGTTTGGATATTCGTTCCCTGGAAATCAATACGCCCAGCGATGATTCTTCACCGATGTTTTATAAGGAGGGGATAGCTTTTGTTTCGGATAATCCTACTAAAGGTGCTTTTCAGCAAAAATATGAATGGACCGGCAGAGATTTTTTAAAATTATATTATAGTAAACTTGATTCTGCAACAAATGTCTATGGGAAGAAAAATCCTTTTCCTAAGAAAATTAATCTAAACTACCGGAATGTAGGATCGGCAACTTTCTCCGCGACCGGCGATAAAATGATATTTTCCCGCAATGCAATTGAGGCCAATAAAAAGGGCGTTATCAATATGCAATTGTACGAGGTAGAAATTGAAAATGGCAGGATGAAAAAACCTCAACTGCTTCGCTTTTGCAACAATAGTTTTAACTATATGCACCCGACGCTCTCAGAAGATGGAGAAGCACTTTACTTTACTGCCGATTTGCCTAAGGGAGAAGGCGGGACAGATATTTATGTGAGTTATAAGTCTCCAAGAGGTTGGTCAAATCCGGAAAATGTAGGTAAACCTATCAATACACCTGCACATGAGGGTTTTCCGTTTATATATAAAAACAATATTTTATTCTTTGCTTCTAAGGGACATCCCGGTTTTGGGGGGTTGGACATTTTTGTTTCCAGGCAAGGAGAATACGGAACCTATTCCAAACCAAAAAATCTGGGGGTTCCATTCAATAGTGCGCGGGATGATTTGAATATTTTATTTCACCCCAATGGAAAATCAGGTTTTTTTGTTTCTTCCCGCAAGTCGGGAGATGATGACATTTATGCATTTTCTGTTTTTGATTTAAATATAAAAGGAAAAGTGTTGGATGAAAATGGGAAACCTCTAAAAGATGCTGAGGTTATTCTGTCGTCTAACGGCCCGGAGGAGACCCTCAAAACAGATGCGTCTGGGATATTCAAACGGGAAATTGCCGCTAATCAGGATTATAAAATCATTATAAAAAAGAAAGGCTTCCAAACTTTTGAGCAGGAATATTCCACCCGTGATTTTAAGTCTAATAACGAAGTATTTTTCAAAATAAAATTAAAAAAAGAAGGAAATTACACTACGGTAAATCCAACTTTAAAATATGAATTGGAGGCAGAGCCTGCACCTGAGGAAGAAACCCAAACAGAAGCCGAAGTCGTCGCTGAACTGGAGGAACAAGTGGCCGAGGAAGTGCAGGAAGAAACTAAGAAAGCGATTCCTGTGGCTTTGATAAGTTTGATTACGGACCGGGAGTCGAATGATAAACTTAAGGATGTAGAACTCAAACTGGTGAACCGGGACGACCAAACTACGCTCTCCGGCAATACGGATAAAAAAGGAATGGCCAACCTGAGTGTAAATGGCGGAACGGGGTACGACCTGACCGTTTTTAAAAAAGGATATTTTACCTTATCAACTGTAGTTTATGCCAGTGAGGATATGGAAAAACTGGAATTAAAATTTCAAATAGAAAAAATTGATAAGAAAAAGGCGCACTTGGTAGAGGATGTTTTTTTTGATGAAGGAAAATATTACGTTCGGACGGATGCAGAAGAACCCCTCAATCAATTGGCGAAAATGCTAAAGGCTAACCCCCGGTTGACTATAGAAATCGGAGCGCATACGGATAGCCGGGTAGAAGCAAAAGCAGCCAAAGAACTATCCGAAAATCGGGCAAAAATGGTGATGGAATATCTGGCCGGACAAGGCGTAGAAGCAGAGCGGGTTCGACCCAAGGGATATGGAAATGCTAAATTGCTCAATAAATGTGCGGCGGATTCTGATTGTACAGAAGAGGAGCATCAACAGAATAA
>JAHDCK010000149.1 GCA_020629915.1 Saprospiraceae bacterium | reverse complement strand
ATGTCCATTTTTTATATTATAAATTGTTTTATTAGAAAATCTGTGCCGGCGGATTACCCCTTTGGAATTTTTGTCAAACATTTTTCTACAAATGGGTTCGGTGTGCTGCACCTTTTTTGGCTTATATCAATGACATTGCCCTGTAGAGGTGCGGGTTGGCATTTTCGCCGATTATTTTTTAAAACCCAATCAACCCGCCTGTACAAACACATCAATAAACTCAAATTTCTCCCCATCAAAAAATCCCTTGTCACTCATCTTCGCTCTTGGGATCACCAGCAAGGCCATAAAGGACAAAGTCATAAATGGCGATTGCAAGGGCGTTCCCAGCGTCTTCGCAAATGCATCAATTTTGCTATAGGCTTCCGCCACTTCGTACCCGTCTCCATCCGACATAATTCCCGCCACTGGCAGGGCCAAAAATTGCTCTTCCGTTTTCGATACAGCAGAAACGCCGCCCTTGTATTTGATGATCAAATTAGCTGCCTTTGCCATAGCATCAGAGTTCACGCCCACCACGACAATATTGTGTGAGTCATGCCCAACAGAAGAAGCCAATGCACCTTCCTTTAAACCTATATTTTTAATATATCCCAAAGCCACAGGTGATTCGCTGTAGCGATTGATGACTGCGATTTTTAATATATCATTTTCTGTATTGGTTTGGAATTCATTGTCCACAAGTGCGGCATCAAATTCCAGAAGATTGGTGATTAACTGCCCGTCAAGTGCTTCCATCACCTGTATTTTATTTCCCGAAAGGGGGAGATCGAAATCGTTTTTATTTTTAAAATTAATATTAAAATTATTGACAACTTTTACAGGAACGGGTTGGATTTTAGTTTGGCCATCTTCAGCAACACGAACTCCGTTAATCCATGTTTCTAAAATATTAAAATCTGTTAAATTGTCAATTTTAATAAAATCAGCAGGATCGCCTTCCCGGAGCAAACCGATATTCATGCCGTAGTGTTCGACGGGATTTATACAAGCGGCTTTTAAAATATCATATAAATCATATCCCTCTGCCAAAGCACGTTTGACCAAAAGATTAATATGTCCTTCCACGAGATTGTCCGGGTGCTTGTCGTCGGAGCAAAACATTATTCTATCCGAATTATCCTGCAACAGCGAAATCAGCGCATCAAAATTTTTAGCGGCACTTCCTTCCCGGATGAGAATTTTCATCCCGTGTTTCAACTTGTCTAGTGCTTCGGCTTTTGTAAAACATTCGTGATCTGTACTAATTCCCGCAGCGATGTATTGCTCGGCTTGTTCGCCCCGAAGACCGGGGGCGTGTCCGTCCACAGGTTTGCCGACGGCCTGAGCCGCCGCAATTTTTGCCCAGACCAATTCGTCCTTAAAAAGGACGCCCGGCCAGTTCATCATTTCTGCCAGGTAAACGATTTCAGGTTTGGCAAGCAAGTATTTCACATCCTCCAAATCGATTTCTGCACCAGCCGTTTCAAAAGTGGTCGCCGGGACGCAGGAGGGCGCGCCGAAGTAAAATTTGAAATTCACTTTTTTGCCGTTTTCGATCATGTATTCCACACCTTTTACGCCGAGTACATTTCCTATTTCATGCGGATCGGAAATCGTCCCCACCGTCCCATGACAAACCGCCAACCTCGCAAATTCCGAAGGAACAAGCATAGAACTTTCTACGTGAACGTGTGCATCTACAAAACCGGGCAAGAGAAAATTATCAGGAGCAGAGACGACTTCTTTTACAGATATGATTTTTTTTCCTGCAATTTGAATTTCGGCAGGATATATTCTTTTATTTTTTATGTCAATAAGTTGACCGGAAATTATTGTATTCATAAAATGTAGATTTATCCACCTGCTTTTTTGGCTTTGTAGCCTTCTTTAGTTAAAATATCCAGCACTTTATCCCGATGATTGCCTTGTATTAAAATTTCTCCGTCTTTGACTGAGCCGCCAACACCGCATTTGGTTTTAAGTAGTTTCCCAAGGGCTTTCAGGTCATCTTCTGCACCGATAAATCCAGTGACTAGGGTAACATCCTTCCCACGGCGTTTTTTGCGGTCTATCCAGATTTTTAGAGATTGGTTTTCAGGAGGAAGCGTATTGGCTTCGTTCATCTCCATATCATCATCTGTCGTATAATAAATTTCTATTCGGTTTTTCTTTTTTGACATCTTTGAAAATTTTGATTCTCAAAATACAAAAGTACAACAAACTAATTTCCGATTATCCATATTCTATTCTAAAATGAATAAAAAAGAATAGGAACTATTTCCCCAAAAGGCGGGTTAATAGTCCGGTATCTCATTTGATAAAATATTCTACAATTTTTTGCCAGAATTAAGGAAAATTCCTATCTTTGCGCTTCAATTTGGCCGAGTAGCTCAACTGGATAGAGCATCTGACTACGGATCAGAAGGTTGAGGGTTCGAATCCTTCCTCGGTCACTTTACCAATTTTTAAATACTCGTATCGGTTTCGGCTGAGGAGTTATTTTAACAAGAAAACTGTTTAAGAGTCATGTCTAAAGTATGTAAACTGTCGGGAAAACGGCCTGTAACCGGGAACAATGTATCTCACTCTAACGTGAAAACTAAAAGACGTTTTATCCCAAACATCCAGAAGAAAAAGTTTTTTATTCCGGAACTGAACAAGTGGGTCACCTTAAAATTGTCCACTACTGCCATCCGCTCCATCAATAAATTAGGGGTTTATGCCTATTTGAGAAAATTGGAGAAGAAAGGTATTGACACCGGCGTAAAATTATCTTAATTTTAAACTCTAAATAAATTTTAAAATGGCTAAAAAGTCAAAAGGTAACCGATTACAAATTATCCTGGAATGTACAGAGCACAAAGCCAGCGGCCAGCCCGGTACTTCCCGTTACGTTACCCAAAAGAACAGAAAAAATTCTCCGGACAGACTGGAGTTGAAAAAATACAACCCGATTTTAAAGAAAGTAACCGTTCACCGCGAAATCAAGTAATTTTTCGGAGAACCTAAAATTGTATAATTATGGCTAAGAAGGTATCTAAAAACTCCCGTGTAGGTCAACGTGCTGCTAATGCGGGATCAGGAAAAGACTTTGTGAAAGTGGTAAAAAGCATCAAAGACCCGGTCACGGGTAAGTACACGTACAAGCAACTGATGATCCACAAAGACGAGGTCAAAGACTTTTTCGCTAAGAAATAAATTCTATTTCTTTATATAAAGATATTACAGCAGGCTTCTCCTTGATAGCAAAGGGAAGCCTTTCTGTGTTTTTTGGGTAGAATTTAATATGGTGCGGAATTAATACTTTGTAATATTTTGTCATTAGGAGCGTCAGCGAGAAATGACAATTCTATTTTTTTCTTTTTTCAAAAGTTCGTCGGTTAATTTTTTTAGTTCAAAAACCCTTGGATAAAATTTAAATATAAATAAATTTACTAAACCAAAACAACAAACTTGTTTTTATTCTGACAACAAGTCAAATAAACTAATCTATAAAATCAAGAAAATAAAATATGGGATTTTTTGATAAATTTTTCAATAAAGAAAAACAGGAAGACCTAGATAAAGGGCTGGAAAAAACCAAAGCCGGTTTTTTTGATAGAATCAACCGGGCCGTAGCCGGTAAGGACAAAGTAGATATGGATGTCCTCGACGAACTCGAAGGCGTATTGATCGCTTCCGATGTCGGGCTGGACACGACGATAAAAATTATCGAACGCATCGAGGCGCGCGTAGCCAAGGACAAATACGTCGGAGTCAACGAACTGAATTATATCCTCCGGGATTCAATCGTGGATTTGCTTTCGGAAAATAACACGGAAGATGTCGAGGATTACGTGCTTCCCGCAACGCACAGTCCGCATGTCATTCTCGTGGTCGGTGTAAATGGTGTGGGTAAAACAACCACCATCGGAAAAATGGCCTACCAGTACAAGCAGAAAGGAAAGAAAGTTGTGCTTGGTGCGGCGGATACTTTCCGGGCGGCAGCGGTGGATCAACTCAAGATTTGGTCGGAGCGGGTCGGTTGTGAATTTTTTAGCAAGGGAATGAATACCGATCCGGCAGCGGTGGCTTATGAAGCCGTTCAGTATGGATTGAGTATCCAGGCAGATTTGATCATCGTGGATACAGCAGGGCGACTGCATACCAAAACGGGTTTGATGCGGGAGTTGACTAAGATCAAAAACTCGATGAATAAGCGTTTCCTGGGTGCGCCGCATGAGGTGATGCTCGTACTGGATGCTTCCACCGGGCAAAATGCCATTGAGCAGGCGACGCATTTTTCCAAGGCGACCGATGTGACTTCTTTGGCACTTACCAAGCTGGATGGAACGGCTAAGGGTGGAGTAGTAATAGGCATTTCTGATATGTTTAAAATTCCTATTAAATACATTGGGGTAGGAGAAGAAATAGATAAATTACAAGTATTTAATAAAAGAGCATTTGTGGATAGCCTTTTTGCCGAGAAATTTGAAACGAATATTAAGGAGTAATTCAATGGTGCAATGGTACAATGGTACAATGGTGCAATGGTACAATGGTACAATGGTGCAATGGTGCAATAATTCAATACATTGTAATTTAAATAACATAATAATTTGTCATTTCGAGTGTAAGCGAGAAATCTTCTATACGAAATAGGGAACTGATTCCTATAAACCCTTCACTGTAAAAGCAGGGAGCTTCTGTTCCTTGCTTCCTAGAGTTCCTAGCTTCCTAGAGAAGATTTCTCCTCACTGGCGCAAAGGTCTGCACAGGTTCGTCGAAATGACAAATATGTTTTTTCAATTTTAGTGAATAATTTTTATTGCAAAGTATTGAATCGTTTTACTTTTAAATTATATATAATTGGTTTTGGGATTCTTTCCTTGCTGCTGAGAATAATAGCTGGCCTTTTTCCTGCCTGGACAGAAAGTTTATATTCGAGAGGATTGTATGTTTATATTCGTAAAATAGCAGATGCTACGATTACCCGATTGCCCGTTCCCTGGATGTATGTATTTTTTATTGTATTGATTATTTTTATAATTTATAAAATAAAAAACACTTCTATTCGCAATTATAAAATTCAATATAAAAACTGGTTTTTAAATATATTAGCTTTCATTGGATTTGCCTTGTCTTATTTTTTGTGGTCCTGGGGATTTAACTATGCCCGTGTTCCGGTGGCTGACCATTTGAAGCTGGATTTGCAGCCAATGGACTCCACTCAAATGTTGGTGGAATTGGAAGCCGTTCGCTTGCGGGCATTGGAAGCACGGAAGCAAATTCCGGGCGCAACCGAGGCGGCTCTGAATTGGGGTCATATCAGTACTGATCTGGAAGAACTATCCCGAATAGAGTTGGAAAAGCAGTTGCAAAAATACGGTTATCCCACGCCGGGTAAAGTCAATATCCGGATGCTTTTTCCCAAGGGCAGTTTGTTAAGAAATAACACTTCCGGCATATATTTTCCATTTGTATTTGAAGGTCATGTCGATCCTGGGCTGCATCCCTTGCAGCAAGGATTTACCATTCCGCATGAGTTAGCACATGGTTATGGATTCGGGGACGAGGGTACTTGTAATTTTTGGGCTTATGTCACTTGTGTAGAATCCGGCAATCCTTTTTTAACTTATTGCGGAGAACTGGCCTACCGCAATTATCTCCTTCGCGAAATCTGGAAACGCCATCCTTATACTTTTAAAAAATGTATAGAAACAATTCCCATAGAAATAAAAAACGATCGGGATGCGATCAAGGCGGAGATGAAAAAATACCCGGATTGGTTGCCGGGCGTTCAGGAAATCGCCTACGATGCTTATCTTAGAACGCAAGGCGTTTCTGCTGGGATTGATAGTTATAATGAGGTGGTGATTTTGGTGGATGCCTGGCGACGTAAAAATATTAAATGATTTATATGTGTTTTATTATTTAATTTATTGACTTGCTGTTTCTAATCAGGCAAGCTGGGATGACAAAAAATCCTCGAAAATTTCGTCGATTAAAATTGGCTACTTGCTTTGTTGGTTGAATACGCCTGTTTAGCATTGGTGGTAATAATTATAACATATATTTTGATTAGGTATTTGTTGGGTGCAACTAAATTGAGATGAGCAACAAATTAAAGTCTGTTATACTTGAAAACTATTTCGTATCTTTTGGTTTGAAAAATGAACCCAGCCCATGACTTTCATCCAGGAAAACCTGCGTTATTTATTGTTACTAATGCTTTTATTGTTAGTGGCGTCTTTGTTTTTTTATGGTGGCTCCTTTAATCTCAATCGAACAATTGGTTGGGGTTGGGATTATTCCTCTTTATTTTTTCAATTGATTGGATGGTTGTTTTGGTTGATATTCATCACTAGTTGTTATTTTATACTAAATAAATTAAAATATAAGTTAAATCCCATCTTTGCAACTTTTCAATTCGTGTTTGTTGCCGGGTATTTATTCCTTTGTTTTATACCTGTCCAAAGCGAAATTTTCTATACTATTGTATCTACCGTTTATTGGCTGATATGGATTACCTTTTTACTTAATCTTGCCTTTCTAAAAAAAGACGAACCAGAAAAATTTATATCATAAAAAAAAGGGCTGCAAAAATACTTGCAGCCCTTTTTTATTAATAAAATAGTAAATTATTGTATAATAATTTTTCCAGTATAATTCGCGTCGGCATCCTGAATTTGAATCCAGTAAAATCCTTTCGCAAAATCACTCAAATCCATTTCCAACATTCCAGCCGGTTGATTGTCCAGTATATTAGATTGAATCATCTGTCCATTGGCATTGTAAACATTCAATACCCCATTTTTAATAAGGTTACTTAATTCTATATTAAAAATACCATTATTTGGATTAGGTAAAATGGTTAACGCATTCGCTTCGATATTATTTATATTAGTCAATAATAAATTTATTTCAACTGGTACTCGATCACTTTCACATTCCCATTTTTCTTTTTGCACTTCCCAGTCGTAAAAGTAATAATACCAGTTTGGTCCCCAGGTAGAAAGGGTCACTTGACCCACATCACCAAGCGGGTAGGGGAACTGCACCCCGGAGTCATTTCTAAATAATTGAGAACCACTCGCACGTATGTAATAAATACCCGGCCCCGGAATATCAAAATCCAAATCAATCCTCTGCTCGCCTTCTACGAAGGAAACAGTCGTTGACATAAGGACATTGCCCTGATCATCTTCTACCCAAATATCCCGATCCGCGGCAGAACCAGCATACATTTTTACAGAAACAATGGTAAACGGTTCATAAGCCTCGAAGTACAATCCATTATCCTGAGAGTTGGGATAACCGCCACTACCGGAGTTGTCTGGTTTAGCTCCGAAGTCAATGGCTCCGCCATAAAGCGTTAGGTCACTCACCCAATAAGTAATATCTTCGAAAAGTGCCGGCGTAATAAAGGAGTTGCCTAGCCCAACCAGTGATCCGCCAGTGGCTTCCGTAAACCATTGGGGGTTATCACCCGTAGCAATAAGCTCTACGGAGCTACCTTCCTGTATTGAAAGAGGAATAGTAACCGTTGGTTCTATTCCTTCCTTGACATCTACATCTACTGGAGCAGAAGTAAAGTCTTCGCATTGTCCTTGTATTGTAACGGTATAAGTCCCACCTTGTGTGGCATTAATTGATTGTGTTGTTTCGTTGTTCGACCAGGAAAAGCTGTTTCCATTGGTAGCAGAAAGCTCCACACTTCCACCTTCACAGAAAATTAAATCCCCATCAATAAGAATTTCAGGCGTTTCATCCGGATCGACGATAACTTCAATAGTTTGAGAAATCCCGGGGCAACCACTCATATCGGTGATAGTTACGTTATAAAATCCAGAGGCGTTTACGGCGATAGACTGAGAAGTTTCATTGTTAGACCATAGGTAATTGAATCCGGCGGGAGCCGAAAGGTTGACACTTTCGCCACTACAAATTGTAGTAGGGCCATCAGCAGAAATATTGGCATTGGGAGAGATACACTGTCCTTCTAGGACATTAATAAATTGATTGACATTGAGATCCACATAAGTGTCTGTTGTTCCTGATGGCCAATATATCTTGAGGGAATCTATTGAAGCAGCTGTTCCCAAACCAAAGTGTTTCTGAAAGGAATTGCAAATTCCATAACTTTCCCCTGCTCTTACTTCACGGATTTGAACGCCCCAATCTCCATGAATTTCGAGGAGTGCGCCAATTCCATCCCGGTTACTAACAACTCCTTGCAGATTTACAGAAAGGAAATTGTTTCCGTTGGCTCCATCGTTCATCCACAATACATCATCTATATTAGATGGATTGGTATAAATAGTGGCATATCCTCCATAAATATCCAAAAATCCATCATGGTTTAAATCACCTACTGCAAAGGATTCCATTTCATTATTATCAAATAAACCAAAAATCTCTGTAAAAGTATTATCTCCGTTATTTTTAAATATTTGAGAGTCGCCGCCCGTAATCAAAACATCAACAAATCCATCATTGTCAAAATCGTGAAAGACACCTTGAATAGCCACGACTGAAATGTTTAAGCCGGAACTGGCAGTTATATCTGTAAAATTATTATTTCCATCATTGAGTAATAGCTGGGATGGAACATCGTGATTGGTTACAAAACAATCCCAGTCGCCATCATTATCAATATCTGCAAAGTCCGCCGTCCAGGATTGCGCACCTATTTTTAATCCATACATATCCGCTGCTTCTGTAAAATTGCCGGCACCATCATTAACAAAAAGGGCATTTACTCTTCTCGGATCAGTAGGATCGGTAACCCCTTGACGACATTTGGCAATGTACAAATCCAAATCCCCATCCCGATCAAAATCTGACCAAACACTTCCATAGTTCCCTGAGTTATCAGAGGTCGGAGTCGTGGCCATATCAATCCAGCTATCTTGTTCTACAAAATTGCCGGTTCCGTCATTTCCCCAAATTCTGCTTTCTGCATCATCGTGGCAGGCAAAATAATCCAGCCAGCCATCATTATTAATATCAGCAAAATTGGAACCTTGGACAAAAAGGCCAGGGCCGGGAAGATTATCGACCTGAAAGGAGGTTCCATTAGCATTCGCCATGGCCAGCTTGACTCCATCGTAAGCTCCACCACACATAAAGTCACAATATCCATTATTATCTACATCCGCAACAGCCAGGCTCCATTGACTGCTGTTCGCCATATTCCCAACATACATAGAAGTGAAGGGTGCATTAGGTGCAGTTTGGTATTCTATATATAAATCTGTTCCCTGATCCAGACGAATTAGATCGTCTAGTCCGTCACCATTCATATCCCCAACTCCCATTGCCACACCGCTATGAGTGGTATTTACCAAAAGGTCATTTCTGTTAGTGAAGGAAAATTGAGCCTGAAGGGATAAAAAAGATATTAAGAATAAGGGTAAAAGAATGCGAGTCATAATATGTTGTTTAGGATGAAAAACTAATTTTTTAAAACCCTAAATTATCTAAATTTTCAGGGACTACCCAATAATATTTCCCGCAATGGAACTATTAATGAATAAAACTGGTCTTTTTGTAACTTAGTGGACGATTGTAGGATTGTTTTTTAACAATAGTTTTTTGTCAATATGAATAAAATATATAAATCTGCTTGTATTTTGGTTGGAGTATTGATGTTTTGTTCCTGCTCTAAACGGGTATCTGCACCGTTGGTGCTCTCAGAAAACCCACCTCCTTCAATAATGGATATTCCTTCCTCTATGAGTTTGCCGGGTTCAGATAAACCGGAACTGAAAGAATTACCTAAGGCACCAACTATCCTTGCAAGTATGAGACGCACGTCCTGTTATGGTAAATGTCCGGTTTATGAATTTAGAATATTAGAAGATGGTTCTGTCTTTTATCGGGGAGATGCTTATGCGCCTCGCATTGGAAATTTTAAAGGAAATATTTCTATAGAAAATATAAATAAAATCATAGGTTATATAAATCAGATTCATTTTTTTTCGCTGTATAAACAGTATCCTCCTTCTGGTCAGGTGATGGATGTTTTTCCTAAAACGATTGTTTCTGTAAAATTGGATGGCCAGGGAAAAACCATTACTGATATTCATAACAGCCCGGTCGAATTGCAACGGTTTGAACGGTTTTTGGATGAAATGCTGGAAGGCATTAAGTGGAGTCGGGTATCTTCCTAGAAAAAGTACTACAAACTTATTAAACTTAAATAATTAACCGCCGAACTTTTGAAAAACAAAAATAAAGAGTTGTCATTCCGAACGAAGAGAGGAATCTCGTCTAAACGTGGAAATCTGATTCCCAAGAAATCCCAGAAATAAAGAATAGGAAACTGTTCCTTGCGTTTAGACGTGACTGAACGATCCCGAAGGGTAAAAGTCCCTTTGGACTTTTAAGTGAAGAAACCGCTAGCGGATGGGAGGCACTTCGTTCGAGATGACAAAGTATTATATGTTTTTGTTTAATTATGAAAATATTATGATGTTTATGTTGTCATCTTAGCCCGGTGTTTCTTGTCAGGCGA
>JAHDCK010000148.1 GCA_020629915.1 Saprospiraceae bacterium | reverse complement strand
AACCATTAAGGCTCCACCCTCAATAAAGGAAATTAAGTATATTATATTTTTCAACGTATTTAATAATTTTATTACCTCTTAACAACTTCAACCTTCATGCCATACGATTCAAACCCAATCTTTAATTGATTACAAAATACTAAGAAGGTTTTGAAATAAAAAAGCCTTCGGCAGTCATCTACCGAAGGCTTAAAATTAATTATTTTAAAATTAATTATTCTTTAATAGCTTTTAATGTCCAGGAACGGTATTCTGTTTCAATAATTACAAAGAAAATACCTGTTGGAAGTTGTGTAGCCTCTAAAGAAACTACATTATTTCCTTCACTTAAATTGTAAGTATTACTCGCAGAAACTCTTCCTAACACATCGATAATTTTAATATCAACTTCAGTGTTTTGATCGAGCTCCAACTCAACAGAAATTCCTGTTGTTGTGGGCACAGGGAAGATAGAAGGTTCTCCAACCTTTCTTCTTTCAATAGTTACCACATCAGAGTAATCATAAGAACCGTCCATATCTACAATTTTCAATCTGTAGTAAGTAACAGAAGATGGTTTTTCATCTACGGCCATGTAAGCAGTTGTTTCAATAGTATTCCCTACTGCTTCTACAATATCCATCAATTCAAATTCATTTCCATCTTCAGAACGCTCCACTTCAAAATGAGAACCATTAATTTCTGAAGCAGTTACCCATTTTAATTCATTAAAATCTTTAATGGCATCTCCTGTGAACGTCAATAATTCAATTGGAAGACAGATACAAGGGGCATCAACACTTCCAGAAACATTTGCCGGAACACCCGGACAAGGGTTTGTTGCAAGAACTGTAGAAAAATCCCAAACCAAACTACCATCCTGTGCAGCTGCACATCCGGTTAGTATATCCATACCTGCCGTACCTGTTGTCTGAGTACAAACAGTTCCGTCTGGTGCTCTAAACTCAACTAATCCTGCTCCTCCTGCACAATCAGGTGGAGAAACAACAACAGCAGCAAAGGCAGCTGGGTCAGGATAAATCGTAACATCTTGAGTTCCAAGTGTATTTACAGTTGAAGCATCATCATTACAAATCAACCTAACACCATACATACAAGTAATTGGTCCACAACCCGTTGCAGTTTCAGCTGCCGCATAGGCATGATCATTTCCAGGACCTGAAACTACTGCCCCATTCTTCAACCACTCAATATCATACATATCATTTCCATGTTGCGGAGATCCAAGATAATCAACGTGCTCAGCAGGGAAATCTCCTATCGTCCCACTTCCATCACGATCCGCTACTCCAATATAACCTGGGTTATTAATTAAAGTCGTAACTCCATTTGCAAAACCATCACAAAAATCACAAGTTACAGTATAAGAATCTGAGAATGGAGAACACTGATCGCCAGTTGGTCCGGCAAAAGCAGAAATATCTACACCATATACTTCTAAGGTAAAAGTTTTTTGTATTTCACAGTTTAACGCAGTGAAGGAAGCTCCAACGTTTACACCTGTAAGTCGGTAAGTATAAGTAATTGTATGACTTCCACAAGTTAAGTTAGCCGGGTCAAGCGCTGCCAGCAATTTTGCATTTGGTTCATCTGTAGCTGTAGCTAAAACACCATCGAGACTTGATGAAATTTCGAGGAAGTTGGTAAAAGAAACGTTTAGTACGTCATTTGTAATAGGATTTCCAGCACAAACAGTTCCACAATTACCAGTATTCCAGGCATAAGAATCATTTGCATATACTAAATTTGTTTGTGTACCAGCTAAATAAAAATCAATCTCCGGACATGCCAAAGGTACAGTAGCATCGCAAGGACCAGTAGCAGGACAGCCACCAGGATTACATAGTGCACCTGGAGTACAGCCTAAACCATCTCCCCAGGAATCCTGAAGTTGCCATAAATAGTTACCTCCACCTGCAAAAAGTAAATCAGTTGCTTCTCCAAATAAGTCAAAGGTACCGGGTGTTCCAGCATCAGGGAAATCCTGATTTAACAGAGTACCTTCTCCAGAGTGGATAACATTCAAAGAACTTTCATCAGGCCATCCGTCAGAAGTAAGTGAAAATCGCATTCCCACATATCCTTGGGTAAATAAATCAATCGGTGGACTACACTGAGAGACACTAATGGTTTGTCCTTCATAGGTCAAAATGGCATCAATATCCGGGCAGGGATCAACCGGAGCTTCTATTGAAGCAGCATGATCCAATGGAGTATCAGGTATTGTTTCAGTGGTTATGGCATCCATCCCGACCTGACCATCACAAGTACTAGTTTCTGCTCCTACTAAATCAACACTATTGACAAAGCCTACTACCGAGAAAGACATAGAAAAAGCGATTCCGTCTCCAGTTCCAGTGGCATTAGCACTAGTAACACCATCACCACAAGTCACTTCACAGTAACTAGCAAATGTAGATATTAGATCACCACTAATGGTATAATCTATTTGAGCACCAGAAGCAGCACCAGTCCATGTCATAGAATAGCTTCCGGAAGGAGCACCTGGACAGGAACAAACCAAACTTCCCATAGAAAAAATTTCGGTGGCTCCAAGATCAGCATTAAAGGTCGCAGTTTGAGTGCCACCAGAAAGTAAAACAGCACCACTTAAAGTTCCACACCCCCCTACAGGGACAATAGAAAAAGAAGATGGATCTCCTACATAATCTGTTACACCAATTTCTAAATCAAGATTGATAGTGGTAACATCGGATAAAGCATCGTAGGAAAAAGTAGATCCTACGATCTGGGTCTCGTGGCAGGCCCAGGAAATATTTGCTCCAATAAGCAGAGCAATAAATGTGTAAAGTATTTTTTTCATAATTAAAATGTGTTTGTAATTGAAATTGGTTATTCAGGTTTTGTAGCCGTAGGCTTTAGTATCTTAATTCGTTTTTTGATACTTTTTTCTGGTGTTTTATATTTTTTTACAACACCTTTCGCCTCAATCTGAGCTTTTGTTTTCTCCACTTTAGGTTCTGTTTTTTGAACCCCCAGCTTTGCAGTTTTTGCCTGACTTTGAGCATTCATGGTAAATGCCCCAAGTATCAAACAAAACAATAAAATTAATTTCTTCATACAATAAGGTTTTTAAAATGTTAGAAAAATGATTGTGGTTATAGTTATAGATCTCCCATCATGAATTTTCATTCAAGTCTAAATGGGAATAAATTTTAACCTTTAGTTGTGGAGAACGGAATAGGTGGAAATGAATTCAGTGTGTTTAGTTGTTTCAGTTCCGGTAAATGGGGTTATTCAGTTTACCACATTTGAAATACAGGTTGTTAAACTATTTTATAAAAATGCCTATTGGCAATTTCTTTAAAATTGCAATAGGAGTATAGTTACAAACATTGTTAAATTAAAAGTAGTGGAAAAATAGAAGGATAAATGCGGGAAAGAAATCAGAGTATTGTTTTTTGCTTTCCTTTTATTGGGGGGTATTCATATTTTTACCACGTCACTAATACAAGTATAGTAGATTCTTTTTAAAAAAAGAAAAAAAAGAAAAATTATTATCCTCTTATTTTGGAAATTACTTCAATTTTTCCCAATTCTGGCTTATCAATACCTTTTTATATTACGCAATCTTAAAAAAATACCTAATATTATTTTACTAAACCCGCTAAAATTATCTATCCCCAAAATTATCTTCTATGTGACTTTTTTTTAAAAAAAAATTTAAATTTCTTCCTTTATTACAATAATTAGCCTTGCCTTTTGAAAAATCTATCCTTCGTTTTTTTACTGGGAATCATTTTTAGCCGGTGGGAGAATTTTTATAAAAAATAAAAAAACCCGCCTCGAATATTTCGAAACGGGTCTTGTTTACCATAGTGACGTTTATTGAAGGAATTTCCTTCTTGGTAAAATTGAATATCCTACGTTTAGGATTGGTTAAGGGATATTTAAAAGGGTTAGTTAGTTTTTAAGTATTTTTGTTATATATTTATTATTACCTATAATAATTGAAACAAAGTACACGCCAGTTCCACCCTGAATATTTAATCCATGAGTATTAATACCGGATTGTGCTTTTATTTCTTCAAATGATACGGTTCTTCCCAAAACATCTGTCACTTGAATTTCTACTGTTTGCGAACCAGAAGCACCAAACTCTACCTGAATACTTCCGGCAGTTGGATTTGGAAATACTTTAGGTTCTGCATCTTTGCTTCTTCTGATTTCAACCACCTCAGAATATTCAAAATCTCCATTGAAATCCACTTGCTTGAGTCGATAGTAGGCAATTGTAGTTGGGTTTTCATCAACAAAGATATAATTTGTATTTTCTATTGTAGTTCCATTACCCGTTACTTTTCCGATCTTTGTAAAACGCTGACCATCAACGGAACGTTCTATATCAAAGTAAGCATTATTAGTTTCGGAAATGGTCGTCCAATAGAGATGATTGTCTTGTTCTACTGCCTCACCAGTAAAGGTCAAAAGCTCTACGGAAAGACAAATACAGCCTGCATTTGCATCACCACTTACATTTACTGGTAATCCAGGACAAGGAGACCCGGTAAAGAAGCCGGAAAAATCCCAAGTCAGGACAGCATCCTGAGCCGAAGAACAGCCCACCAAAATATCCTGACCAGCTGTACCCGTTCCGGAGGAGCATACTGCTGTTCCATCTGTACCTCGTAATTCTACCAAACCATTAGTAACACCATCACATCCTGGAGGCGTTACAACTACCACACTAAACGAGGCAGGATCTGGATAAACGGTAACTGTTCCATCTCCTTCAACAAATGTTTCTACCACAGAATCATCGTAAAGACAAATTAAGCGCAACTCAACAGAATAAGTAATTGGGTCACATATTCCAGGAGCTAAAGCTCCATAATTCAGGGTTGTAGAAGTAGTTCTGCCCTGAGAAACCCCATCAACAAACCATTCAAGTGCATAGTGGTCTAAATTATCAATTGCATTTATTCCACTAATACCTGGGTTTGGATCTGTAATAGCTGCTGTCCAGGTATCTGTGCCTTGATCACCGCATACGTTTCCATTTATTGTATTCGTTACAGCCGTGATGTCAGGATCTTCCAAAACAGTAATAGTTCTGGTCGCTGTTACCTGACAAGGAGAAGGAGTAAGAGCAGTCCCATTAACTGTTAATAAATCAAATGTATAAGTAATTGTATGAGTTCCTGGTGTAGCTGTTGCCGGATCAAAAACTGTAGCAATATCTGCATCAGTCACATTTGTTCCTGAAGCTAACACTCCATCTATGCTTGAAGTAATCGTCATTGAATTAGTATAGGCTGCTGTTGTAATTTGTATAGAATTGCTTCCACAATCTTCTCCACAATTTTCGCTGTCCCAATACCAACAGGCATCTGTATCAATTACCCCTGAGCCTGCGTCTCCATCCATAGAAAGCACCCAGGGATTAGGACCATTAGCCAATGGTACAGTTGTTGCGCAGGTCGCCCCCGGATCACCACAAGGGTTACTTCCCTGACATTGAGCTCCGGTAGTACAGCCCAGGGCATCTCCATAAGAATCCAAAACAAAAATATCGTAGGTTCCGCCTGCTGGGAAAAACTGATCTGTGGCATTGGCAAAACCAATTCCAGTATCCCCTGGATCAAGAGCAAGAGCAGCAAAACCCAATGAACCATCTCCTGTTCCATCGTGATCAAAGAAAATACTGGTTTCATCCGGCCAGCCATCGGTAGCAAGTGATAACTGCATCCCAAGGAAAGCCTGAGCAGTAATATCTATTGGTGTATCACATCTGGTAACTGTAACACTAGTACTTTCCCCCAGGAAGTTATAATCCAAAACCGGACAATCAACAGGAGGAGGTACAGGTGCCGGAGAGGTACTAAAGGTTACATCGAAGTTACATTCATCCCCATTCAAACCATCTACATAAAACCAGTAACATTCTCCATCACAAAGTAAGTCTCCGGGAGCCAAAGAGGATTGTCTTAAGTCATCACAATTTGTACCTGTGTATAAAACAGAAAGACCTAAGCCACCACCAATTCCCAAAGCCGTGTTGACACAAGTATTGACATTTGCTACAGTATAACTATCAAAGATCTCATCGGCTCCGGATGTATTGCAGTATTGGAACCATACAGTTGTTTCTGCTGTAAACTGAATATTTATATCACAAGCTGAAGCAATTCCCGAACTCACTCCATCCCCACTTCCGGATGTTGAATTATAATTATTAGACATTTCTGTTACTCCATCTGCTAATACTAAGGGTGTCGCACAAAAATCATGAGAAGGAGAACCCGTTGCAGTTCCTGTCCAGTAAGTATCATCCGCCTGAGACCCCAGCCCGGCAGTTCCGCCTCCTGCACAGTCAAAGCCTATGCCGAGTGTTCCACCTGTTCCATCTTCATCTGGAAATGGGTAGGCTCCACCGTCACCTGTTGTAAATCCATCATTTTCATCTTTAATTATCATATAATGAATACAACTAGAACCTGCAGGTATAAAGGCACTTAGGTCTATGCATCCTGCTGTTCCAGGAGCTACAGAAAACTCATAACTAAATGCGCCTCCACTTACTGAAAAGAAATCCCACTCTGGAGTAGGAGCATACCATGTAATTGCAAAAAATAAATCGTCATTATAATAATTATTGCCAGCGTAAAACAAAATTTCCTCTCCAGCATCAACAGCAGAAATATCTACGCACAAATAATTAATATCACTTCCGTCATTGGAGCAAATCTGATTAGACAATCTTGCATAATATGAATCTCCATTGACTGGATCAGAGTCCAGATCATCATAGGGAATATTCCAACCTTCAGGAGTTCCACAATTATCTAAAATGTATAAACTATTGGCACAGGTTACAGGATCTCCATAACCTGGCTGAGCCAAAAGTGGCATTGAAAAAATTAATAATATAAATATGTGTAATATGTTTTTCATGGTTAGGCTTTTTATTCAATGAATGATTTAATATATTTAGTTGCAGAATCTATCAGATACTGTACTCCTGTGGACTCCTTTACTTTTTTCTTGGCCGGAGTAACATTAGCAGATTTATCCTGAATAGTCTGAACATAGTTGGGATTATCTCCAAACTGCGCAATTGATTGTTGGATTTTTGCTTTTCGGTTGGCGTTTGCCTGATTTAATTTGGCTTCTCTTGCCGCAATTTCTGCAGGAGTTTTTGTGGAAGCTGGCAGATCTTCAGGTTGAATGACATTTACCTGTTTGTCACCGAGTTGAATAGTCTGTTGCGCCTGAATGGAAATCACTCCAAACACCAAGCAACAAAAAAATAAAAGTGCTTTTTTCATAATCGATTAGGTTTAAATTGTTAGAAAATATTGGTTATGGTGGTTTAGTTTTGGCAAAAAAAAGACATGCCTAAATATTATATATATTTAGAATCTGTCTTAGCATATATAAATTGAATAAAACCTCTGGCTAAAAGTTTATCTTTCTCCGAGATATTCAAACAGAAGCCAGATTAAATATTCAATTTAAATATTTAAAAATATAATACCCTACGAAATAAAAAGATCCCAGGTGAAGGGTAAATCCTTCACAGATGTGTTTATTTGTTTTCTTCCTTGCCTTTAAAATTAAAGATTGGTATGATCAAATATTGATCATAAAAAATAAAATTACCTGATAGGTAAATGGGGATTCCTATAGTATTTAAAACGTCACTAATGCTAAGTTAAAAACATTTTTAAAATTTTATAAAAAAAATTAAAAAAAATTAACCATCAATAAATATAAGATTTAAGGTATTACCGTCACCACCAATTTCCGCCTCCCTCCCCGATTCCGAAACTCACAAAGATAAATTCCTTGCCAGGTACCAAGATTGAGTTGATGATTTGTAATAGGTATAAATACGGAGGTACCTATCATTGCGGCTTTGATGTGTGCAGGCATGTCATCCGGGCCTTCAAAGGTGTGCGTGAGGAAGGGTTCGTTTTCGGGGACGATTTTATTAAAGAAACTTTCAAAATCTACCCGGACCGAAGGGTCGGCATCTTCATTAATGGTGATAGCGGCTGAAGTGTGTTTTATAAAAATATGTAAAACTCCCGTTTCGGGAAGATTCGGGAGGTTTTTTTCAATATGATTGGTGATAATATGATAACCGCGCGGGTATTCGGGTAAGAGGATTTCGGCTTGTTGCATTACTATTTTTTATATTTCCATTCTTCAAATACTTTCCAGACTACTATGCCGAGACAAACAGCTATATTGAGCGAATGCTTGGTTCCGAATTGAGGGACTTCAATACAGGCTTCCACTTCATCCATCACTTCCTGACTAACTCCCTGAACTTCATTACCGAAGACCAAGGCAATTTTTTTATATTTTTCCCATTTAAATTCTTCAAGTGAGGTTGAATTTTCTGCCTGTTCTACAGGTAAAATAATATAACCTTCTTCCTTGAGTTTTTTTATGGTATCCAAAGTATTTTTTTCATGTTTCCATTGGACAGACTCTGTTGCCCCAATAGCTGTTTTTAAAATTTCACGATGAGGGGGTGTAGCAGAAATACCACAAAGATAAATTCCTTCCAGGGCAAAAGCGTCTGCCGTCCGAAAAGCTGAACCGACATTTAGCGCACTCCTGATATTATCCAAAACCAAGACAACGGGTGTTTTCTCCTGAACTTTAAAATCTTCTACTCCTACTCTATTGAGCTCTCTTAAACTTAGCTTTTTCATTTATATAAAAAATTAACTACTCTTTAATCGTCTCTTCAAATTCATAAATATCATAACAACAAGCTCCTTCTTTTATCAGTCGATAAGCTCCTTCCCTATTACTGGAAAAGTATCCATAATTATTTTTCTTATAGAAATAGATATCATTATAACTGCTATTAAACGGTGGTTTCAAATTTTTTGGTGCAGTCCAATTTCCATTTATATTTTCAGATACAAAAATATCATATCCACCTAATCCATAATGCCAATTAGAACTAAAATATAACTGTTGTGTAGCCTCTTCAAAGTAAGGTGTAATTTCATCTTCCTGAGAATTGATACCTTTTCCTGCATTTTTAGGGGAACCATATTGTCCGTTTTCCAAAATCTCCACCTGCCAAATATCCATTCCTCCTTCCCCACCTGTTCGATCAGATACAAAAAACAACCATTCTTTATTACTAAATGTATCCCTGCCAACAGCAGGATGTGTAGCGGTAAAACCACTTGAATTAATTTTCTCGGGAAGGACTTCGGGATTAGTCCATCGGGTTCCCCGGAGTTCAGATTTATAAATTTGACATTTAATATTGGCAGAGTTTTCGTTTCCACATCTAGTAAAATACAATATATTTCCCGCCGAATTAAAAGCAGGATTACTATTGTGCATGCCCTTTTTATTGATCCCCTTTACGGGACGAGCTCTTAAATTGTTTCGGGACTGAACTATTTGGCTAAGATATTCTGTAGCACCGTTTTCTATATTTTTATTTTTATATCTTAATGATGAATATACTAAATATCCATCTTTTTCTCTTCCGCCCGTTTCTGAGTAAGGTGTATTGATCGCCCTTGGCAAATGTTTTATTTGAATATTATCATTTTTAATTTTAAGAGAATCAATTTGTTCCAGAGCCTTGATTTCCTGATAGGTTTTTATACTAGGAAAACTATTATTAAGCTCCTTCCCTTTTATATATTTTTTATAATAAAATAGTGATTTATCATATTCTCCTAAATATTTTGATACAGTACCTAATTGAAAATATAACAAAGGAAATTGATCTTCTGTTTTTTTATATAAGATTCTTTCATAAAATATGGCGGCATTTTCATAATCATTTATCCGGCGAGCCGCTTCAGCAAAACGATAAAGGAGTGGAGCTTTTGTTGAATCAATAGTTAGAGCGGATTGATAGTGCAGGTAGGCCACGTAATAATTTTCAGCTGTCATGGCTTCATCTCCGGCACGTATAAAAGCTTTTCGGGTTTGGGCAGAAATTGACTGGCTCCCAAACAAAAACATAAATACTATTCCAATAAATAATTTAATTATCTCTTTTTTCAAATTCCTCTTTTTGTTTTTCTTGTATCCGCTTTTTTGAAAAGTAACCCAATAAAAAAAGTATCCGAAGTCCCCAAAGCAAAACAAGTACCCCAACAAATATTAAGAAATATTTCATTTAACCTTCACGGCTGTTCCATAAGCCAGGATCTCCGAAGTCCCTGTGGCAATGGTTGAGGTTGTAAACCGCACATTCACAATCGCATCCGCATTCAATCGTTTGGCATCTTCAATCATTCGATGAAGGGCTTGTTCCCTGGTCTCAGCCAAAAGCTCCGTATATTCAGAAATCTCCCCTCCTATCAGATTTTTTAATCCTGCCAAAAAATCACGACCAAAAAAACGGGCTCTGGTCGTACTCCCCCGAACTAATCCAAGGGTTTCAGTAATTTCTTTTCCCGGAATGGTATCTGTATTGACAACTAACATAATTCAATGGTTCAATGGTTCAATGGTTCAATGGTTCAATGGTTCAATGGTTCAAT
>JAHDCK010000147.1 GCA_020629915.1 Saprospiraceae bacterium | reverse complement strand
GGCCGAGTGGTCGAAGGCGCACGCCTGGAAAGTGTGTATACCCCAAAAGGGTATCAAGGGTTCGAATCCCTTACTCTCCGCGATAACTATGGGTATTACCCAAAATAATATTATATATTAACTAAACTTAAAACTAACATTGAAAACCCGTACATTATGAGAAAGTTTCTTGCACTTCTTATGATCCTTTGTCTGACTACTATCGGACCTGGAAATTTCGTTATGGCTCAGGACGGAGGACAACCCTCAGAAACCGTACAAGTTGATGAGGCTGATTATGGCCATCAGGGACTTAAAAAGCGATTCATCGAAGGTGGATGGTTGTTTATGTCTGCTGTATTGATTTGTCTAATTCTGGGTCTTGCCTTTTGCATTGAGCGAATTATTACCCTGAACGTGGCTACCACAAATACAGATAAACTTTTGCAAAAAATTGATGCTTCCCTAAAGGAAGGCGATTTGGAAGGAGCAAAAGAAATTTGTAAAAAGACTCAGGGGCCTACTGCCAGTATTTTACATGAAGGACTCAAGCGTTCTAAAGACGGTATTGATGCTGTTGAAAAATCAATCGTTTCTTACGGAGCCGTTCAAATGGGTCTGTTGGAAAAAGGATTGGTTTGGATCGCCCTGTTTATTGCCATTGCGCCCATGCTTGGGTTTATGGGAACAGTACTTGGTATGATTGATGCCTTTGACCGAATTGCGGCAGCCAATGATATTTCACCTTCCGTAGTGGCTGGTGGTATCAAAATCGCCCTTTTGACTACTGTATTTGGATTAATCGTGGCGATTATCCTACAAATTTTTTATAACTATATTGTTTCTAAAGTAGACAGTGTTGTAAATAGAATGGAGGATGCTTCTATATCTCTGGTAGATATATTAGTTGATAATGGTTATGGAAAGAATTCAAATAATTAATATCCAAAAGCAACAATATTATGTATGATTTTTTAAGTAAAAACGGCGTAGCTGTAGCTTTTGGGATTGGTGCCTTAATTGTTTTGGCCTATCTGGCAAGTATTCTCATGGGAGATATGAGTGCCGTTGAAGCTGCTCAGGCGAAAATTGACAGTTCCGAGATATTAACTAATGAAGATGTTGATAAAATTGGAGTTTTCAATATAGCTTTCTATGGAGCCTATTTTCTTCTTTTTGCCTGTGCTATTGGTATGTTAATTTTTATCATCCTTAGCACATTCACTAATCTGGGGGGAGCAAAATCTACTCTTTGGGTAGTCGCTGCCATTGCTTTATTTCTGATAATTGGATTTGTTCTGGTGCCTTCCGGGGATAGCGTTACGGTTCAAAACCTGATGTCGGATAAGGGAGTTACCTCAGGAGAAGGAACATTGATAAGTACCATGATATCCGGAGGGATATATATGACTGCTTTCACCTTTCTTCTAATGTTTGGTTCTATGTTATATAGCGCAATAAAAGGATAATATTATGGCAAGAGGAAAAAGAGGTTTACCGGAAGTGAATGCGAGTTCGATGGCAGATATTGCCTTCCTGCTCCTGATTTTCTTCCTTGTAACCACACAAATCGATGCAGATAAAGGAATCAAGGTCAAGCTTCCGCCATGGTCGGATGAAGAACCCGATCCCCTCAAACTGAAAACCAGAAACGTTTACTCCGTTCTGGTAAATGCTGATAATGAACTACTGGTACGTGGTGAAGCAATGGATCCTGCAGAACTGAAGGATAATACCAAGGAATTCATCATGAATCCACAAAAACTGGAAAATTTGTCGGAGTCTCCTAGTCAGGCGATTATCTCCCTTAAAAATGACCGCGGAACGGAATATGAAACCTATATAATGGTTTATAATGAACTGAAAGCGGCCTATAATGAATTATGGGAAGATGAAGCTCAGGCAGCTTATTCCAGAGAATATGAAGATCTGGATATTTCTCTAAGAAAAAAAATCAGGGAAAAAATTCCATTGGTTATTTCTGAGGCAGAGCCTACAGAATTTGGAGAAGTGAAATAGTTTATAATATATAAAATAACTGAACTATGTCTAAATTTAAGCAAAAACGAGGTAAAGGAATGCCTGCTGTTTCTACAGCCTCCTTACCGGATATCATATTCATGCTGCTTTTCTTCTTCATGGTCGTAACAACCCTGAGAGATAACACCTTACTTGTAGGTGTTCAGGTACCTGAAGCTACTGAGTTGAATAAACTGGAAGAAAAGTCTTTGGTCATGTATATGTATCTCGGAAAACCGCTGGAGCAATACCAAAACCTTTATGGTACTGCCACCAGAATGCAGCTGGGAGACAAGTTTTCAACCATTGATGATTTGCCCTTGTTCATTGAGCGTAAAAAACTCAAAACGGATGAGCGAAAACACCCTTTCCTAATCGCTTCTATGAAAGTAGATAAGAAAGTGACAATGGGGATCGTCTCTGATGTAAAAACAAAGCTAAGAAAACTGGGACAGTTGAGTGTAAACTATAGTTCCAGAGCCAGAGGGCAAGACTTATAATTTACGTATAATTTTTCGATGAATATAGAGCCGGTTGCGAATTTTCGTAACTGGCTTTTTTGTTTGTAAGGTTTTATTTTCTCGCTTAAAAATTGACTAATCCATCCAATTTGACGATCTTACACCGTATTGATTTTATTAAAAAAATAATTTAAAATATATGACTTCTGAAAAAACATTAAATTCTCAGGAATTGATGGCTCTGGAAGATAAATTTGGAGCGCATAACTATCATCCGCTTCCTGTTGTTTTATCAAAAGGAGAAGGCGTCTATGTCTGGGATGTGGAAGGTAAAAAATACTTTGATTTTTTATCGGCTTATTCCGCTGTCAACCAGGGACATTGCCATCCCAAAATTTTAAAGGCATTAAATGACCAAGCCCAAAATCTGACTTTAACCTCACGGGCATTTTATAATGATCAACTCGGTAAATACGAAAAATTTATAACAGATTATTTTGGATATGATCGGGTACTGCCAATGAATACAGGAGTGGAAGCTGTGGAAACAGCATTAAAATTGTGCCGGAAGTGGGCTTATGAAGTCAAAGGGACTGCACCTAACCAAGCTAAAATCATTTTTGCGTCAGAGAATTTTCACGGTAGAACAATGGCTGTTATTTCTGCCTCAGTCGATCCGTCCAGTACTAAAGGCTTTGGCCCTTATATGCCTGGTTATCAAATTATCCCCTACAATGATTTGGAAGCTCTCGAAGTGGCATTGCAGGATGAAGACGTTGCCGGATTTATTGTAGAACCCATCCAGGGTGAAGCAGGAGTCGTCGTACCAGACGAAGGATATTTGAAAAAAGCGGCAGAATTGTGTCGGGCTAACCATGCACTTTTTATTGCAGATGAAGTACAAACGGGCATTGCGCGTACCGGAAAACTATTGGCTTGCGATCATGAAAATGTAAAACCAGATATATTAATTTTAGGTAAAGCATTGTCAGGAGGTGTATTTCCGGTTTCGGCAGTATTGGCCAGGGATGAAATTATGTTGTCTATTCATCCGGGTGAGCATGGTTCTACTTTTGGAGGAAATCCATTAGCCTGTGCTGTAGCAAAAGCTGCACTGGAGGTTATTCAGGAGGAGAAGCTGGCAGAAAATGCGGATGCAATGGGTAAAATTTTTCGACAAAGGATGCGGGGCCTCATTGAAAAAACGGATATGGTGACTCTGGTAAGAGGGAAGGGATTATTAAATGCCATCGTCGTGAATGATACAGAGGATAGCAAAACGGGTTGGAATATGTGCATGAAGATGCGAGATAACGGCTTACTGGCTAAACCCACTCACGGAAATAAAATCCGATTCGCTCCACCACTAGTCATGAACGAAACGCAAATTCACGAATGTTGTGATATTATAGAAA
The DNA here is from genome assembly GCA_020629915.1 of Saprospiraceae bacterium. Taxonomy (GTDB): domain Bacteria; phylum Bacteroidota; class Bacteroidia; order Chitinophagales; family Saprospiraceae; genus JAHDCK01. The sequence continues at coordinate 6,646 of JAHDCK010000147.1, read as the reverse complement.
AAACGATAATTGAATTTTAAGTTTGAAATGAAAATGTAGAATGCAAAATGTAGAATTGTTAATTCCTTATTCTCCATTGTGCATTCTACATTCCACATTCCCAAACTAGGCATTTCGATTCATACAATTCAAATCCTCGAATGCCTGAGTCAACCGTTTCACAAAACTCTGTTCGCCGGCTCGCAACCATTTTCTTGGGTCATAATTCTTTTTGTTGGGTTTATCCGCTCCGTCCGGATTACCGATTTGTCCTTGTAAGTAATCCCGCTTGCCGGCTTCGTACACCCGAACACCATCCCAAAATGCCCATTGTAAATCCGTATCAATATTCATTTTGATCGCTCCGTAACCAATCGCCTCCCGGATTTCTTCTCTGGAAGAACCAGACCCGCCGTGGAAAACAAAGTTCACTGGATTTGGATTTGTATTAAATTTACTTTGTATATAATCTTGAGAGTTTTTTAAAATGACAGGTTGAAGATCTACATTCCCCGGCTTGTAAACACCATGCACATTTCCAAAGGCCGCCGCTACCGTAAATCTCGGACTCACCTCCATGAGTTGCTCGTAGGCGTAGGCCACTTCCTCCGGCTGTGTGTACAAGCGCGCGCTATCCACATCTGTATTATCCACCCCATCTTCTTCTCCTCCGGTCACGCCCAATTCAATTTCCAGCGTCATCCCGATTTTATCCATCCTACGAAGATATTCTTTACAAATAGCAATATTTTCTTCAAGAGATTCCTCTGAGAGATCCAGCATGTGAGAACTATAAAGCGGTTGCCCGGTTTTTTCAAAATATTTTTCTCCGTAGCTGACCAGTCCTTCTACCCAGGGAAGAATTTTCTTAGCGCAGTGATCGGTATGAAGTACAACGGTTACACCGTAGTGTTCAGCCATTGCATGGACGTGTTGAGCACCGGAAATTCCTCCGGCAATCGCTGCTTTTTGATCCTCATTGGACAAGCCTTTACCAGCAAAAAAGGAAGCTCCACCATTGGAGAATTGAACTATTACAGGAGAATTGACTTCCCTCGCAGTTTCCAAAACGGCATTAACCGTATTTGTTCCTACGACGTTTACCGCAGGTAGGGCAAAATCATTTTCATTGGCGTAGTTGAGCAATTCGGTGACTTCATCGCCATGTAGTACACCAGGTCGAAATTTGGTAGCCATGTTGGTTTTTATTTTTATAGAAAAAAAATTATAATTTAAAATTTATTGGCAGTGCTAAACAATCGATCCCAGCGAATGCCTTCACCACCTTTATATGAAAACCAAATAAATAAGGGTTTTCCTACAACGTGATCCTCCGGCACCATTCCCCAGCCCCGACTGTCAAATGAATTATGCCGATTGTCTCCCATCATAAAATAGTAATCCATTTTAAAAGTATAAGAAGTAGCTGGCGCACCATTTATTAATATTTGATTTCCTTTAATTTGAAATTTATTATCCTCGTAGGTTTCAATGACCCGACGATACAAGGAGATATTTTTCATATCTAATTGAACTGTTTCTCCTTTCTTTGGAATTTTCAAAGGGCCAAACCAATCCACATTCCAGGGATAATTGACCGGATCATTTGGAAAGACCATGAAGCCGGCCTTGCCTTGTTGATGCTCCTTTACAATTTTTACGCTATCAATTACCCCACTGTAATTCCGCAACTTATCCACTTGTTCCGGGTTGAGGTTTAAGCGATACTGATTAGAAGCTGATCCTCGAAACTTGGCAATTTCTTCTTCGGGGATGCCCCAGGAAATTAACTTCGCCAATATTTTTTTAGTATATAAATTTTGTGTAGCATAAACGTCGTGCTGGAATTGTATCTTCTTTGGATTCTCTACTGCAGCACCATTGATGTATAATTGTTGATCCCGGATTTCCATTTCATCCCCCGGCAACGCAACGCATCTTTTTATATAATTATCTCTTCTATCTACGGGTCTGGAAATAACCTTGAAATCCCGTTTGATTTTTGACATACCGTATTGCCGCTTGAACCCATGATAATCAATTACCTGGCCTACTCCGTTTTTGGGTTCGATGATGGTATCCCCGGCGGGGAAGTTGAAAACGACCGGATCGAAACGTTCGATTTCCGTGATTTTGGGCAGGCGTTTATATGGCCATTCTACCAGTCGGCTGTAGGATTCGGTATTTAGAATCGGTATTTTATTGTGAACTAACGGAAACTGAAGCGGCGTATTCGGCATCCTGGTTCCGTAGTGCATTTTACTTACAAATAAAAAATCACCCACTAGCAACGAACCTTCCATCGAAGGTGTCGGGATAGTATAGGCTTCTATCATGAACATCCGAATAAACGTTGCTGCAAAAACAGCAAAGATGATCGCCTCCGACCATTCCCGTAGGAAAGATTTATTTGGATTGGGGTTAGAGCGTTCCAGTTTTCGGAGAGCCGCTTTATTGCCAGAGGCTTCAGCTTCTTTGAGTTGTTGCTTGTAGGCGTTTTCCTGCTCCACGATAGGGCCGGTATATTTTGCCTCCTTATCTACAAATCCGAGGTAGGGATAATAAAACGGGGTAGCAGCAACTGCTAAAACGTGTTCCCAGAATCCATGCTTTCCAAAAGAGCGCACCAAGTCAATCAACATTCCAACATATATAAAAATGTTTACAAGTGGAATTAGCAACAAAATATATCGCCAGGAAGGTTGTCCGATGAGCTTTAGCCATTCCAGTTTGTTCAGGACAGGAACGAAGGCTTTCCATCCGGGAACGCCTGCTTTTTCAAACAATTTATAGAGTCCCACATGGGTGAGAAGAAGCCAGAGAACAAAGAGGATAATTTGGGCACTAAAGCTGAGCATATAAATTTTAGTTTAAAATTCGCACAAAGATAAGTTAAATTCGATTTTATGGAAATTGTGAGTTTTTCTTGGTGAAATTTTTTGGGTAATTGTTTTAACAGGCTTGGATTCAACAAATCTGCCATTTTTTCAAAAAATGGCAGATTTTAACCTTGGAAACCAAATGAAATCACTTAGAAGCTGTTTGAACCTTCTGCAAATTAAAACACAAATAACCTTTTAAAAATTATTTTAGATAAAACAGGTAGAAAGAAAGGATAGATAGAATTATTGAGCAGATGTGGAGTCAGACGGACCCGCTTTTTCAGCTTCCTCAAAGAAACCGGGCTTTTCCGTATCTGTATTTTTGAATTTTTCAAGGAGACAAGTTTTACAAAAGTAATTTTTACCTGTCGTTTCGTGTTGCTCGTACAAGAGGCAATACTCTTCAAAATCTGCCGTCTGATCATAGAGGACGTAGGCCGAGGCGGCAGAAGAAAGCAACATCAATCCGCATGTCAGCATGACCAGCAAACCAGATCGGGAGAATCTCTTTTCGGGTTGGAAGAGTTCCTGTACCCGCAATTCAAGTGGATGTTTTCCAAATTGCTGAGTGAGTAAAACTTGTTGCTGGGTTTTCATTTTGACCAGGAGATTGGCGTAGGCTTTTACATCGCCCGTTTTGGAAACGGCAAAGGAATCGGCGATGTATTCATTTAGCAAATTGATTTCTTTTTTTATAAAATAAAAAAGCGGATTGATAAACCAGAAAAACTGCAAAATGCTCAACCCGATTTGTTCCCAAGTATCGCGATTATCCAGGTGAGCGATTTCGTGGAGTAGAACGGCGTACTGTTCGGTTTCGTCCAAGTGATCCAGAATGGGTTCCCAGATGATGTATTTTTGGCGAAGGCGGAAAGAGCCGACAGGCAAATCAATCTGTGGTTTTAATATATGATAAGATTTACCCTCAATGGTTTTGGTTGAAATATGAGAATTTCGTATAATATATTCTAAATAAATAATTCTAAGTATCAAAGTCAGTAATAGCAAAAGTCCAAAACCGATAAACGTCCATACCAACGGTGCACGCATGGCCAAAAGGAAATTGTAAAAGCGATTGGGTTTGTAGAGAACGATGCTGGATTGCTGGAGGATTTCGCACTGGCAAAAATCGTCTTGATTTTTAGCTTCGTTGTAGCAAATGATCAATTCATCATTCAGGATCGGTTCATCGTGCATTTCGTCAGGCAATTCCAAATGGACGTGTTCCTTCGGGCCAAAGAGGGTAGAAGGTGCCTGAATGATAAAACTAGGCAACAGGATACTCAGCAATACAATCAAATAGATGATATATTTGCGTTGTTTCTTTGAGGCGCGGTTTTTAATTCCAAACTGGTAAATCAATAAACCGATGCCGGATAACACATAGCTGAGTACCAGATAAGTAACCATGAATTACTTTTTAGAATCGATCAGTTTTTGGATGGAATCCAGTTCATTTTGAGAAATATTGTCCGTGTCGATTAGGTTGGAAATCAAAGTCGCCAGTGATCCTTTAAAGACATTTTTCTTGGCATTTTTCAGGAAGGATTCCTGGTAATCCTCGCGGGTTACAATCGGAAAATATTCATGTGTCCGACCATAAGCCTTGTGATCCACAAATTCTTTTTCCTTCAAAATGCGAATGATCGTAGAAATAGTATTGTAGGCCGGCTTGGGTTCGTCGTCCCATTTTTGCAGGATGTCTTTCACAAATCCCCGCTCCATATCCCAGAGGATATTCATCACTTTCAACTCTAATGGTGTGAGTAATTTACTCATAATTATATGTTTTATATTAGAACAACAAAAAACATATTTGTCATTTCGAGGCTTGCCGAGAAATCTTCTCTATGAAACAAAGAACAGAAGTTCCCTGCTTTTACTTCATTGTTATTCTCAGGGAGCGATTTCTACTTCATAGAGAAGATCTCTCACTCCGTTCGAGATGACAAAGTTGTTTTTTTAATTCAAAAATCAGGGAACTACAACGCCCTGAATAAAAATAATTTTCGCTCCGGGGATTCCTTTAAAATACACTTTTGCTTTTTTATAAAAAAAACCCGGTTGCTTGGCATCAAATTCTACTTCAATTTTTCCGGTGGCATTGACGGCGATGGCTTCTTCCGGCCAGCGGGTTCCCGTACAGCCACAGGAAGTACGCACATTATCAATCAAAAGGGGGGATTCCGTTTTATTTTGAAAAGTAAAATCAAAAAATACGGGTTTATTTTGAGGGATGGAATCAAAATCATGGGTCGTTGCATTCCAGATGATGGAGTCGGAGGATTGCACCTTTTTGGAACCGCCACAGGCGATCAAAAACAATCCCAAAACCAAAAACAATCCTTGAATTTCATTAAAATAGTTGCGCATAGTTCACTACAAAGATACAACTAATTTGTTAGTTTTTCAACTATTGGTTTAGTTAAGGATTGTTTAAAATATGGAAAGGAATCTGGGATTGAATAAGGGTGGTTTAGTGGCGAAGGAAAAATATATTAAAATAACCTAATCCAAAATCTCCACATAACCACCATGCACCCATTCCTTGTTATCCACCTTTAGCCACTTGCCAAATTTTTCATAAACCTTAATGAGGGCATTAGGTTGGAGTTCGCGGGTTTTATCAAAATTCGTTCCCGGCCCCTGGCGGACATTCAGAAAATCGGACACTTTCACCCGGCCGTTTTCCACCTCCACATCATTCACGTAATTGCCGTGAATCCATTTTTCATCGCCTTCATCCGTAGAACCAATGCGCAGCCACTTGTCTTTTTTATCCTGAATTTTCACCAGCGTTCCATCCAATAACTGATCCACGACGTCGAATTTTGTCCCCGGTCCTTTTCGCACATTCAAAAAATCAGAAACGACAACTTTCCCCGCTCGCTCGTGTTCCAGCACTTTGATATAATCGCCATGCACCCACAACTGCTTCCCAATGCGTAGCCACTTATCCACTTTCTGATAAATCCGAACCTTGTCGCCCTCCTTGAGTTGGCCGACGGTTTTGTAGGTCACGCCGTTCCCGGTTCGGATATTCAAATCCTTAGTATTCACAATGCCGACTTTGACCGTTTGCGCCAGCTTAAATTTTAGGCCATTATTCACCTTGGTAATAAACTGCTGCCAGGGTTCCTCATCGATCATCATCTGCGGGCAGAGCTTGCCGGTGATGTCGTAGTGGCGATAGAGTTCGTTGATAGTCAGTTGGTATTTGTTGAGCAGGAACTGGACGAGTTCCACCGTATTATTATATGTTTTGGACCAGTCGCCGTCGCTATTGACACACATTTCGACGCCGATGAGGTAATAATTTGGACTGCGCCAGCCTTCCTTAATACTTTCGCCGATAGGCCGATACATATTATTCCGGGTTCCGACGTGGTAGCCCACTTCATTGTCCGGGATGCAGTGAATGATGCTTTTATCATCTACGATATAATGCGCCGATGCCAGCCTGTCCGGAGTCGGGCGGTTGAAGTAGCGGTAATTCGCATTGGCCGTTGCGCCGGGATTGCGATTGGCCGTCCAGTGGATGACGATGCCCTTGAGTTTTTTGATTTTGTATTTGGAAGCGAAGGGCAGGCCGGTTTTTGTTATCCAGAAATTTTTCAGTAATCGGGAGCATATTTTATTAAAATATTTAAAATAAAATTTTTAATTGGAAGTTTAATGATGGGAAGGGATGTTTTCTAAACAATATTACAAATTATATTTTAAAAAGTAGAACAAACTTATTGGTTTTAAAAAGTTAAACGACGAAAATAGAAACAAAGTAATTA
>JAHDCK010000146.1 GCA_020629915.1 Saprospiraceae bacterium | reverse complement strand
GAAAATTACTTTTTGTTTATCATCATTTATTAAATCCCAGATTTCAAGAAGGATAACCTTGTCATTTTCGTCGTAAGATTTTCGGACTTTACTGATTAAGTTATTAAATGCATCATAACTATTCGTATTAATTATTCTGTTCTGTTTGTCGTAGAGGTATTCGGTTACTACGCCTTGATCATTGTCTTTGTATAAATATCCTTCCTTGGTTAGGTTGCCATCTTTAGTAAAATAATGTTCATATACGTTATTTTGCTTAATGTTTTCACCTTGCACAAATTTTACTTTGTTTCTAAGTTTCCAGTTCTCTTTGGTAGGCGGATCAGGTCTTTCGAGGTTTTTGGTATTCTCGAAGTCGTCAAACTGCGAAATAAATGGCTGTTGCGCCCAGCTTGTTAATTGAATAAAAACAAAAAATATAAATAAATATCTCATTAATTGAATAAAGTTTTGTAATCCTTTTTATTCCTTTTCCTTTTTTAAAAATCTGGATACCAAAATAAAATTTAAACTCATTGTAAAAGGGACAACAAGAAAGGGTAATATTTGGTTTTCAAACGGTAAAGTGGCCCGATATATTTTAAGTAAAATAATCCCCAAAACCATGCTGGTCAAATAAACAGCAAAGTATTTTAGTAACCGCTCCCATTTTAAATAAGATTTAAAAGTATAATAACTATTAAGTATATAAGAAATACTGACACTAATGATGTAAACACAAATATAGGTTGGAATCAATGGGGTCAGAAAATATTTCAATAAAATAAACTGAGCAGAAAGACTAAAAACGGTCATCATGACGCCTACGGTTCCAAATTTCAAGAACAAGTTCAGGAGGTTGTTCCAGCTTTTTTTTTCTTCGTGCATGTTCATTATAAATCAAAAATACAAAGTTATTCTGCAAAACACTCTCCATTTTTGGAATTGTAGCTAAACTGGACTCTGGCATTTTGCTAAAGTCCAGCTAAATGGACCTCTGAAATAAGCATTTCGATGAATAAAAATCATTGCGAAAAATTGATAACGGACAACCTGTACTATTAAAAATACCCTGCATTTTTCCTTGAATAAATCAAAAACGCCTCTCAACTTATTGCCAAGACGAATTTGATGACTTGTTTATGTATCAGTGTACTAATTTTATCAAAAAATCATTCAACTTTTTAATCGCCAGCGGAATATCCCAATTCGCCCTATTTCGCTTTTCTACATAATTAGAAATCGAACGGATTTGGGCAAAAGGAATCTTTTCATGCAAGCAAACATAAAAAAATGCTGCACCCTCCATGCTCTCAATTTGTGATGCGTATTTTTTTTGTATATTTAAAATAGAATTTTCATTGCCATGAACTTTATTGACAGAAAGTGCACGGACTTTTTTTAAATCAGGAAATTGACAAGCGGGATTTTTTAATATTTTATTTTTAAATGGGAAATTATTGCTTTCTAATAAATTCATTTCAAATATATCTAAAAAATTACCATTTCCATCTTCCGCTCCCAAATCCCCAAAACATTCCGATTCCACTTCGACGATATCACCCAGTAGGAGTTGCCATTCAAAAGCTCCGGCAATACCAGCATTTAAGCATAAGTCATATTTGTTTTGAGCTAATGTTTTCCCGAGTTGATAAGCTGTCGCCGTTAATCCAACACCCGTAATTAAAATATGGATTTCATTGTTATTTTTTTTATAAAAATTTAACTCAACCTTCTCCCAGGAATGCTCCAGCCACACAATGGTTGGCTGAATTTCGGGAAGGGTAGCAGCGACAAGCAAAATTTTCATATAGAAAAAGCATCTTCATCCATCAGCTTACCGCTTTGGCAACGAATAATCCTTGCGGGGAATCGACCCATCACATTATAATCGTGGGTCGCAATCAAGCAGGTGACATTTTGCTCCCTGGACAAATTAAACAACACTTTCATGATTTCGTCTGAGGTGTCCGGGTCGAGATTTCCGGTGGGTTCATCGGCCAGGATGAGTTCGGGTTTATTGAGTAAGGCGCGGGCGATAACGATGCGTTGTTGTTCACCACCACTCATTTCGTGAGGCATTTTAAACCCTTTGGTTTCCAGTCCAACCAGAGCCAGGACCTCGCTGACGCGAGTAGAAATTTCCGTTTTATTTTTCCAACCCGTCGCTTCCAGAACAAAGGAAAGATTGCTAAAAATATTCCTGTCCATCAGCAAATTAAAATCCTGGAAAATGATGCCCATCTTCCGGCGCAGGTAAGGGACTTCCTCCCAGGTCAGTTTTGTCAGGTCATATTCCACTACGGTTCCCTGGCCTTTTTTTAGCGGCAATTCCCCGTAGAGCGTTTTCAAAAAACTGGATTTACCACTCCCGGTTTTCCCGATGAGGTAGCAAAATTCTCCCTGCACAACTTTCAAATTGACGTTGCCTAAAATAAGAGCATCATTTTGAAATATATCTGCATTTTTTATGTCAATAATTGAAGCGGCCAAAATTTTCGTTTTTTTATGATATAAAATTAGGCAATCCCTTCCAATTGAAAAAATTAGGTCGATATTTAAATGAAACTTTTCCTAAACTGCCGGCGTTTTTCTACTTTGAGCAAAAAATAAACCATTTGAAAAATACCATTCACATCCCGGAACAGGCGCTTGTCCTCCTTGTCGGATTATCCGGCAGCGGCAAATCCACCTTCGCCCGCCAGCATTTTTTACCTACAGAAATCGTTTCTTCCGATCATTCCCGCGCCCTCATCTCCAATGATGAAAATGATCAAAGTGCTACGCAGGACGCCTTTGAACTAGTTCATTTTTTAATTAAAAAAAGATTGAAACGGGGCCTGCTCACCGTTGTGGATGCCACCAATCTCCAAGAAAAATCCAGGCAGCAACTCCGACAAATTGCCAGGGATTTTGATGTCCAACCCGTGCTGCTGGTCTTTAATATTCACTTTAAAATTTGTAAAAAAAGAAATGAACTGCGGACGGATAGAAGAATCCCTCACTATGTCCTCAATCGTCAATCCGACCTGATGCGTCGGTCAATTTACCGTTTTAAAAAAGAAGGTTTTAGAAAAATTAATATATTATCTTCCGAAAGAGAAATGGAAGACGCTATTATAAAAAGAGAAAAATTATATAATAATAAGAAAGAATTAACTGGTCCTTTTGATATTATCGGAGATGTACATGGCTGCATACATGAGCTGGAAGAATTATTAGAAAAAATGGGATATAAAGTAGAAAAAAACCATCTCAATTTTTTATATAATTATAAAATAACACCCCGGAAGGTCGACAAGCGATCTTCGTCGGGGACCTTGTGGACCGAGGGCCCGATTCCCCGGCTTGCATCCGACTCGTGATGAGCATGGTAGAAGAGGGGAAGGCGCATTGCGTTTGTGGTAATCACGATGAGAAATTATTAAAATATTTAAAAGGCAAACGCGTCAGCATGTCCTTTGGAATAGATGTTACTGTAGAACAATTAAAAAAATATACGAAAGAAGAACATTTAAAATTTCGGGATTTTATCCAGGGACTTAGAAGTCACTACGTTTTGGATGACGGCAAACTGGTTGTGGCTCATGCGGGTATCCGGGAGATTTATCACGGACGGGCTTCCGGGCGCGTGCGCAACCTCTGCCTCTACGGAGAAACCACCGGGGAAACGGATGAAAACGGCCACATCATTCGCATCAACTGGGCGAAGGATTACAAGGGAAAAGCGACGGTCGTTTACGGCCACGTAGCGGTCGCCGAGGCCGAATGGCTGAACAATACGATTGACATTGACACGGGCTGCGTGTTTGGGAATAAGCTGACGGCACTGCGCTATCCGGAAATGGAAATCGTACAGGTTCCAGCCAAAAAGGATTATGCCCAAAGCGGTAAGGTGCTGGGTTCTTTGCTGGATGATGCTCGTGGTCACGAGGAGGATTTGGATGGAATGTTAGCGCTGGAAGATGTCATGGGAACTCGAAGTATTACAACTAAATTAATGGGAAGTATTCGCATACGAGAGGAGAGTTCAATTGCGGCATTAGAATCTATGAGTCGATTTTCCATTGATCCGAGATGGCTGATTTATCTGCCGCCCACCATGTCGCCTACAGAAACAAGTGAAAAAGATGAATATTTAGAATATCCAAATGAAGCTTTTGATTATTATTTAAATCGGGATATAAAAAAAGTTATATGTGAGGAAAAGCACATGGGTTCCCGTGCTTTGTTGATCGTTTGTCGGGATGAAGCAGCTGTGAAGCGACGTTTTGGAATGTCCAATGCAGGTATCGGGACAATATATACCCGGACGGGACGTGCCTTTTTTGAGGATAAAAAAACAAAGCAAGCTTTGCTGATTCGATTGCGGGAAGCATTGGACAAGGTTCGGTTTTGGCATCGCTTTGATACCGATTGGGTGCTGCTGGATGCGGAGCTGTTGCCCTGGTCGGCCAAGGCGCAGAAGTTGCTGGAAACCCAGTACGCTGCCGTGGGGCGTTCTGCACAAATGGCTTTTGATGCGCTGATGCCTTTAGTAGAACAAGGAGAGGAGCGCGGGTTGAATTTTGATATAATTAAAAATAAAATTCAGAGTCAACAAGAACAAGCAGCAGGATTCACGGAAGCCTACCGAGCGTATTGCTGGTCGGTTGAAAAACTGGAAGATTACAAAATCGCACCCTTCCATATTTTAGCAACGGAAGGAAAAACATATACGAATATGGATCATCGCTGGCACATGGAAACCCTAAAAGGCATTTGCCAGCAAGACGAAGATATTTTATATATTACGAATTATAAAATAATTGATGTAACCAATGAAGCAGAACGGGAAGAAGCCATCCAATGGTGGTTAAAACGAACTGCCGAAGGGGAGGAGGGCATGGTCATCAAGCCCCTGGAGTGGATTCATCAGTACCGCAATCGCCTGGTTCAGCCTGCTATAAAATGTCGTGGGCGGGAGTATTTGCGCTTGATTTACGGGCCGGAATATACTACGCCTGTGCATCTGGAGCGTTTAAAAAAGCGAGGTCTGGGACGAAAACGCGCACTGGCAAAAAAGGAGTTTTCTCTGGGTATCGAGGCTTTGGAACGCTTTGTGGCGAACAAGCCGTTTCGACGCGTTCACGAATGTGTTTTTGCGGTGTTGGCTTTGGAAAGTGAAGAAGTAGATCCGAGGTTGTAATTTTATCAGAACCATGATTTGCAAGATTAAAGGATTAACCTGATAAAAGCGAATCTTCGATTCGCTAAAAAATCATCTGCATTCTGCAAATCAAGCAAATCATGGTTAAAAAAATAATATAAATGAAAAATAACCCCATTTTACAAATGACTTTCTTGCTTTGGCTGGCCACCTTTTTCGATTTCTTCGGAAGAGCCTGGCAGCACATTATCTGGGACGCGCCCTACCGCACGCTGTTTTGGGACGAAGCCTGGATGAGCGGTTTGGTCAACAATATCTTTGGGATGAGCTGGGAGGATTATGTGACCAGTCCCACTATAGATTTGTATATACAAAATATAATCATGGGAATTGGTTGGCTGTTCGCGCTTTGTGCTTTGGTCACGTTGTTGATTCATAGGGTGCCAAAACATATAGGAAAAATATTATGGATTGGAGCTTTTTTCCTTTGGGTATTATCCTTTATGTACTACAAGGAAAAGTTTTTTGACCTCGGACAATTACTGGAATATACACTTCAATGGTCAACGCCTTTATTCTTATATATTTTTATTTTTAAAAAAGAATGGGTTCCCGGAAGTATTATTTATATGAAAATAGCCATTGCGTTGACCTTCGGATGTCATGGATTATATGCTTTGGGTTATTATCCCGTTCCGGTGACTTTTATGGAGATGACAATGAATATTCTCGGCGTTTCGGAGGAAGTGGCCAAGTCCTTTTTGTTTGGAGCAGGGGTGTTGGATTTTATCGTGGCCGTAGGAATTTTTCTCCCGGCACGCTGGGCGAAATGGTTTTTGGCCTATGCAGTCATTTGGGGGCTGGCGACTTGCCTCGCCCGTACCTGGGCAAATTTTCATATAGATTTTATGTGGATGAGTTTGAGTCAGAATCTTCCGGAATCTATATATCGGACTTGTCATTTTTTGGTGCCGATGGCTGTTTATTTATATATTATTAATAATGAAGAATGAGGAATGTGGAATTGGGAATGCAAAATTAAGAATGTAAAATGAAATTTTTTAGAATATTATTTCCTTTGATTTTTATAGGGCATTTGGGGCTGTTGCTTTGGTTGGGGTATAAAGAACCAATCGATAGAAAACCTATTTGGGAACCTTTTGAATTTAATCCGAATATAAATTTAGAATCTTTGGTGGAGGAGGGGTTTCGCTTTTCTCACATGCCTTGCGGGATGGTTCATTTTGCAAAGACGATTGGAGATACAACTATGTCCTATTATATAGATTATGAGTGTATAGAAATAGAGGAAATGCTAATAATTGAAAACCTTGATGAATTAGAAGAAGATTATTCTTATGGTATTGTGGAATGGATTGGGGAAAATGAAAAACATAAAAGGGAGGAAAATCCTTTTTATCCCTTTGATTGGAGCAAGGTAAAAACATTGTAATCCAACTATTTTAAATAAATATTATGAAATAATTATAAATAATCCTAACATGTTTGATATGGAGAAGTTTGTTAAGGAACACAGCAGATTTTCCTATCAATTTTCTATAATTGAGAAAAACAAGGATCTAAAGGATTCTGTTTTTAATGGTAGAAAAGATTTTTTCATTATTAACAATATTACTCGTTTAGTTTTCAATGCTTGGACGGACGATGAGAAGAAGGAGGAAAGGTTGAAGTTGGTTGTAACTTGTACATTACCAGATGTTAATTTTAGAAAATAATGAAAAACCAATCCACCCACATCGGCGTTTACGGCCTAATCAAAAAAAGCCAAAACGATTATTATCCCAATTGGTTTTACAATGAAAGAATACAAAATGTAAAATGCAGTATAAATTCCACATTTTACATTTTACATTTTACATTTTACATTTTACATTTTACATTTTACATTTTGCACTCTTCACTCTTCACTCTCCATTCAAATTAAAAAACAACCAACTTCTCCACCCAGTTTTGATGGGTTTCCGAATCAATGATTTCAACTAAATACAATCCATTAGAAAATAGTTGAATATCAATTTCTAAAATTCCGGCATCAAAGGAATGATTCGTTTGATATAGGACTTGATTGTTTATATTTTTAATTACAATTTGAAGATCTCCTGAATAACCAGATTCAATCCGAACAAAATCCTTAGCCGGATTGGGGAAGATTTTTGTCTGAAGGGCGATTGGGTTATTGGTATTTGTTAGGAGGTCAACTCCATCACAATCTTCATCAACGCCATTATCCAGGATTTCTGTTGCGCCGGGATAAATGTCTCCATTGGTATCATCACAATCTCCGTTAACCTCTGCATAACCTGTCGGGGTTGTCGCAGCACAGGAATCAATTCCAGCCAAATTATCATCACCAAACCCATCATTATCTGCATCAATATAATATAAATATTGTTCTAATCCTTCGTTGACCTGACCATCGCAGTTATTATCGGCTCCATCGCAAACCTCTGTAGCATCCGGGTGAATTTGATCATCTGCGTCATTGCAATCTAAGTTATTATTGGCCCAACCCATTGGGGGTGTAGCAAGGCAAGTATCTAATGTAAAATTACTATCCCCAAAGGAGTCGTTGTCTGCATCTTTATAATATACAAAGAAATCAATTCCATCATTGATGAAGCCACTGCAATTATTATCAATACCATCACAGATTTCTATGGCTCCGGGATTAACAAGAGAATCCAAATCATTACAATCGGTACTGTCCATTACCCAACCCATTGGGGGAGCTGCCAGACAAGTATCCATTGTTGTATTGATGTCTCCATAAGAATCATTATCTGCATCTTTATAATATACGTAAAATGTAATACTATCATTGATTGCGCCACTACAATTATTATCTATGCCGTCGCAAATTTCAGGCATGGAGGGATTGACGAGAGAATCCAGATCATTGCAGTCCATATTATTTGTCACCCAACCCATTGGAGGAGTAAGCAAACAAGTATCCATCGTTACATTAATATCTCCATAAGAATCATTATCCGCATCTTTATAATATACGTAAAATGCTATACTGTCGTTTAACATTCCATCACAGTCGTCATCCCAGCCATTGCAAATTTCCGGTTGACCAGGATTGATAAAAGGATTGTTATCATCACAATCTTCAAATGTATAATAACCATCATTGTCCTCATCTTTATAGAAATAATCTTCAGCCAGATTAAAAGCATCCCAACCAATTTGCATACCCATTAACCGGCCCGGAATATCATCCGCAGGCGGATGAATCCCGCCCCAGATTCTGGATAAACTGGTTTGGTCAGAGGCATCCCGGTAAGTCGCCCATTGTAAAGTTAAATCTACACTAGGCCCATCCTCAAACTCCAAAAACTCATTCTGCTCCGCATGAAACTCTCCCATTCCACCCGGAAAATATTCATCCCCGGTAAGGGAAGTCAAAATCTCAGCAGCAGCTCTGGAATAAGTAGAGTGCCCGGAAACATATCCGGCAAAAGGAGGGGTTACGAAAGACGGCCGCTGATAAGGCCACCAGTTTTCAGCCAAAATCCAGCCGACTCCTGCATAATCTGTTTCCGTATTAGAAATATAATCATGCCCCAACCAGGTATATAATTTTATTTTATTGACATTAACATTGAATGTTCCTGCCAGCGGATCACCGGGTTCCACCAATTCAATATAACCAGGAATAAGAGGAATTCCAGCCACGTGGTAATTGGGCAGGGTAGAATCCGAACTTTGACCATACTCCGCCATCCTGCGAATAGCGGAAATAGGACGTGGATAATCGTACCAGCCTTTGATTCCCCAAGCTGTAACTGCTGCATCGTGCATAGCTCCTCCCATCATAAAATAGGATTTGATATCCCATTCCAGATCATCCAAAACAGGACCTTGGCCTCTGTATCTTTTTTCAAATAAAGGATGATCGCTGACGTAGTTCATAATAGTAAACCAATGTCCGGGAGGCGTTTCTGAGTCCGGGCCATCCGCCCAAAACTCGGCCAGCACTCTGGCATAATCCGCCCTTGGGACGAGTTGAGGCGTGTAGGGCATTCCAGTTTTAGGATTAGTATCTCTACCAATGCTTGGATCTCCGCCCTCATAAAAATTATAAAAATCCGGGTAGTCAGCGAAAGAAGTTGGATACTCCTGAATATTGCCGATGGAGGCCGGAGAAATATCAATCATGACACTATCCGCCGGATCTAAATGGGATTGCCAAACGGAAACCATCGAAAATCCCCATTTATACATTTCAGAAATCGAATCTATTTTTGTCGTATCTAAATAAGGCGGATTACCGGGATCGTGATAGACCCAATAGTCAAATCCGTTTCGATTGTAAACTGTTTTATTAGAATCTACTAATGCAAATGGCGTCACCTGACCCCATTCCGGGCTTAAAAATTCGGGTGTATTAAATGGGATAGGATTGCCACTTTGATCAATAAATACATCAAGTGTCAATGGTTGCCAGCGATTGGGGTCTTCCATTACGGGATTGCCCGGAAGGTCTGTAATCAACCCTGAATTGACTGGTTGATAAGAAAAATTATCATACCCGGATTGTTCTCTGGAGCCATCTGCCAGACCGTGCATTCTAATACAATTGGCAATATAATTTCCGAGCGCAGCAGGATCTCCGGTTGAATAATCTAGCGAAAAGTTTAATGGGTCATAACCCAATTGACTCATTAAGGTATCACAAGCGGCTAAAGTTTCCACACTACCAGGCGAATCATCAAATCGGTGATAAATCAAACGGTAAGCCACAAAGCTAATGGCTTCTTCCCGTGCTGCTTGTATATCCGCAGGAGTTGGTATAGAATCAAACGGGCAGGAAATATTTATGCTTGTATTTAAAATATAAGGCTCGGCTTCGCTGCCATATACTGCCCAGGCATCATACATTCCCATAGAAGTGTGCCAAAGGTTTCTGGCATGCACTGTTGGTCGGGCAAAGTCGTTTCGAATTGCTTTCAGCAGGACTTCATTCCACTCTCTGGCGACAGAATGCTGGGCATCTAACGTGGAGTAGGAAATTAAAAATAGCAATAAGGGTAAAAAAAATCTCATAGATTTTGTTTTGAATGTTTGCAAGTATCTTCTTACAATGAAAAATTGAAACTTGGGTTAAATTAAATTGGGTAGTTATAAAAAATGGCACAAAAGGCAGGCCAAAATTAAGAAAATTACTTTTGAGGATTAAAGATGTAAAAATATCGCAATGCGATGACCCCAGAGTGGCGGCAGCTTTAAACCGTTTTGTTCAGGAACCGCACCAATCCATGAATCCATTGCGATACTTCAGGTATCATTACGAGACCGTTTTAATTTGGTTTCAGGAAACATTGAGAAAAAAGGAAGTTTGTTTTCTCCTTGCGGAATTGGATAAGCCGGTTGGAAACGGGTTATTGGAAGCGAGTTTAAAAAGAGGAGGTGAAAAAACA
>JAHDCK010000145.1 GCA_020629915.1 Saprospiraceae bacterium | reverse complement strand
GAAATTAAAAAGTCGTTCAAAGTATTATAAATTTTATTGTGGCCGGTTACTTAATCAAATTAAACCTTCAAAAATTCTTGTCGGTTTAAATTAATAACTTTTCTTCCTTCGGCTGGCCCACGACCTCAATACATTTTTTCTGTTTATTCGTTCCTAGGGTGAAAAAGAAAATATATCTTTGAGCCAATAATTCTGATTCCCTTTTATTCACAAAAATATACATTATGAATTTTAAAATAAATATTTTACTAATCCTGTTCCTCTTTTGCGGTCTGGGCACTTTTGCCCAAAAGAAAGACAAGAAAAAAAAGGAGCCAAAGACAAAAGAAATTACAATGGAAAAAGTTAGTTATGCTTTTGGTGTTTTAATGGCCAATAATTTAAAAAAAGAAAATATTGAGAATCTTGATATCAAGGAACTTCAAAAAGGAATCAGTGACTTGATGAAAGATAAGGCTTCGATGACTGTGGATGAAGCCGGTACGGTTTTGAATGAATTTATGATGAAACAAAAACAAGAAGCAGGTATGAAAAATAAAGAAGCAGGCGAAAAATTTCTGGCAGAGAATTCTAAGAAAGACGGAGTTATTACATTGCCTAGTGGGCTGCAGTACGAAGTAATTAATGACGGCCGTGGAGAAAAACCTACTTTAAACAGTAAGGTTACCACTCACTATCATGGTCAATTAATCGACGGAACTGTTTTTGATAGTTCTGTTGAACGAGGTCAGCCTGCTACTTTTCCTGTAGGTGGAGTGATTAAGGGCTGGACAGAAGCGCTTCAATTAATGGGGGTTGGTTCCAAGTGGAAATTATATATCCCCTACGATCTTGCGTATGGAGATCGAGGAGCCGGACCAAAAATCGGGCCTTATACTGCTCTTATTTTTACGGTTGAGTTACTTTCTATTGATTGATACATTTTCAGTGAAGAGTGAAGAGTCAAAATACTTTTCACTCTTCACTCTTAACTATAAAATAAATGCTTTGGTGGTGGTAGTTCTTCCTGAAGATTTAATATGCAGCCAATACAGACCAGCATCGAGATGTTTTATTCCTTCCTGAATGGTTGTTTCTTTTGATGTATTTTTTATTTCTCTTTCCAGTATTTTTTTTCCTTCTGTAGAATAAATAGAAAAAGTCAGGTTTTCTAAATTCGGGTTTTCAATAGAAAAAGTTAATATTTTATTTTTAATCGGATTACTTAAAATTTCAATAGAAATATTTGTTTTTTCTATAATATTTTTGTTACTGACCGGCAAACCTATCCAGGCGCGTTCCACCCATTCCGGGTGATCGATATAAGGATTTCTATTTCCCTGAAAATTATCTACACCCTGATTTCTATCATCATCTTCATTATTCACCGGATCATCGAGATGCCATTGATATAACGTTTGAATATTTCCTACGGAAGTGATATCGTAATCAGGATACATTGTAAAAAAATAAAACACAGAACGTGCTACATTTCCTTTGGCATCTTCTCTGGGTTCCCAGGTAGAATTATTTCCATCTACAATCACCTCACTGAATTCATCCAAAAAACTACCGGGGATACAAGGAGGATTATTGCTGCAATTTACCAACTCATCATTTCTTATCCATTTTTCAGTTTGGCTATCCGCATTTTCATTGTAGGGCATATTGCCCCGGGTGCTGTTCCAGTTACTAAATGTCGGAGCCAGATGGTGAATGTCATTTTTCATGGGAGCTTCAGAACCAAAAAGTGATTGTGGGACAATGTGTTCACAATCAAAAGGATCCGCATGACCTGCTACGGTAAATCCACCTGCCGGAATGACCCGGTACATTCCGCTGTATAAACAATACATAGTATCATTTTGATTTTCTAATATATTATACATTTCAAGGCGTGCTTCAGTATACCCTGACGAAGTAGAAAGAGAAATGGTTTGGTATCCGTCAAACCAATTACTTTTCAGCCAGGTGCGAAATTCTTCCAGTTCGATGCCATCTGGTGGATCATGAGGCTGTGCAAAATTCAGAGTAGGAAAAAGAATTCCAATTGTAATTATAAAAATTAATTTTTTCATATAAAATTATCTCATTAATGTTATATCTCCTGATAAAATCGAAGTGCTTCCATCTACAAATTTCACTTCTGCAATATAAACAAAAACGCCGGGGTTTAATGATTTTCCATTATAGCTTCCATCCCAGCCGAAACGATTATCATTTGGCGGGAAATTTTCCTGTTTGAATACCTGTTCTCCCCAGCGATTAAAAATGGAAAATGAATTAATCTGAGCGACGGTAGTACTATTTCCAAAAACGGTAACCTTGTCATTTTCTCCATCCAGATTTCCGGGAGAAAATATATTAGGAATAAATATATCTTTATTTACAAATACATTTATTCTAATTTGTGCTTCTGCCACACAACCATTATTATCCAATGCAACAATTTCATATACGGTGGTCTGGCCTGGTGAAGCAACCGGGTCGAGGCAATCCTGACAGCTCAATGTATTTGATTCTAACCAATAGAAACTATCAATATTTGTTTGAGGCAAATTGACTTGGGCGAAGATGGGATAGGTTTCCCCGTAATTGATGGTTGCCTCTGGTTCAAGAAAAATTTCTACCGGAGAAAAATCTGGTAAGGAAATTTCCTGAGTGGTGATACAGCCATTTCCATCCTGCACAAATACTTCATAATCCCCAGGCTCCAAATTCCCAAAAACGGGATTATTCGTATAATTAGAAGCATTAATATTATAACTAAAAGGCTCAACGCCACCCTCTACTTCTGCTACCTGAATTTCTCCTTCAATAACACAGGTCGGTGAAATGGATTCCAATGCCATTCCTATCAAAGGAGGAAAAGCTTCTATCCTAACGCTATCCACCCGAGCGCATCCGTTTTCATCATCAACGACAAGAAGCAGGTACCAACCTGTTCCCTCTACGAGTGGTTGAAGGGTTCCCTGCCCATCCAAAATAGTTCCGTCAACCGGAGTCCACACATAAGAATAATCACCATTTGAAGAAGAACCCAAGCCGTTTAGTTCTGTCTGGACATTACTTGTACAACCCAAATCCTGATCAGCTCCGGCCTCTGCAACCGGGTAAACTCGATTCTCAAAAACTTCTGTGGAAAGTATTTGAGTACATCCGTTTTGACTATTTGTGATAGTGAGAGAATAATTTCCGGGTTCATCTACTAATGCCTGATTATCAAATGTCGTTTGTATATTTCCATCCAATGTATTCCATTCATATTCGTAAAAGATCCCAAGTGAATCAATCGGCTCACTGACAAGAGTAACGCCTAGTATCGCACAAGTTAAATCCCCTGGCGGCACCAAGGACGAATTTGGAGAAATCGTATTAGAAACAACCTCAACTGTATCATTCGACACACAATCATTATTATTATTTGTAATTTCTAATATATAAAATCCACTCTGATCAACATTAGGTGTCAGAGAGTTTTGTCCGGATAAAAAAGAACCATTTTGAGTTTGCCAAATAAAAGAGAAGGCTCCTCCCTGACTGGAATTTCCAGCATCCAGGGTAACAATGGAGTCCACACAAGTGATCTCATTCGGAGGCAAAATTTCAACAACAGGCGCATCGGAAACATCTACGACTTCAATGCTATCCATAATTGAACAAAAATTATTCGTATTGGTAATTTCCAAATAATAATATCCCGCAGCCTGTATAGCAGGCATTAATGTTGTTGCTCCCGAAAGGATACTCCCCTGCCCTGTTGACCATTGATAAGTGTAACCACTCCCTTGTTCAGAATTTGACGCATCTAAAATCAAATTACTGATTTGGCAATCCAAGGAGTCTGGCTCAGCTATTTCAATGATCGGTGGAGCTATATCCTGAAGGACCTCTATTGAATCTACAGATACACATTGATTATTTGTATTTATAATTTCCAGATAATAAATTCCTGGTTCATTAATTTCCGGTTGAGTAGAATTTTGTCCTGACTGAATATTTCCGGTGATGGTCTCCCATTGATATTCAAATGTTGACCCTTGACTGGAAGCGGCAGCATTAAGCTGCAATGAGGTCGCCTGGCAATTTAATATTCCAGGATTTTGTATATTTAAAACAGGATATTCAACATTTTCCACAACGGTTACAGTATCCAATGCAGAACAATAATTATCCAAATTTGTCACTGTAAAATAATATATCCCCGGCTGATCTACCTGAGCTTGCAGAGAAGAATCTCCTGTCACGATATTACCATTTGACGTAGACCACACATAGAAATAGTTCCCATTAGAACTTCCGCTAAGTGTCTGTTGTGTTTGAACACAATCCAAAGTATCAGGCGCAGCAATATTGGCTATCGGGGCAACCACATCTTCTGCAACTTCAATGGAATCCAGATTTGCACAACCATTATTCGTATTTGTAATTTCCAAATAATAAAATCCCGGCGCATTTGTCTGGACCGAGGTTCCATTTTGACCTGACAAGATATTTCCATTAAATGTTGTCCAGTCATATACGAAATTTACACCCATACTAGAATTTGTTGCATCAATTTGAACCTGACTATTTTGGCAATTGAGTGCTGGCACTGAATTAAAACTTATATTAGGAGGAACAATGTTTTCGGGAACGACAATGGAACCAACAGACACACATTGATTATTTGTATTTGTGATTTCTAAATTATAAGTTCCGGGCGCATTAACTTCTGGTTGGAGAGAAGTAGCTCCAGAGAGAATATTTCCTTGTGTGGTTGTCCATGAAAAGACAATGCCATTCCCCTGGGTTGAGTTGAGCGCATCTAAGGTCAATTGATCAATCAGACAATTCAGGGTATCAGCATCCTGGATAATGACTTCGGGCACATCAGCGCTTTGAGGCACCTCAATACTAGCAGAGTTCACACAACCATTATTTGTATTTGTAATTTCTAATATATAATCTCCCGCTGCATTTATTAAGGGTTGCTCTGAACTTTGTCCGGATAAAATATTTCCATTAGGCGTAATCCAATTATATATATAATTATTTCCCTGGTCAGAATTTCCCGAATTCAGGTTTAATTCAGTAACCACACAAGTTAACGAATCTGCTGGCTCCACCTCTACAAAAGGTAGGGAAACATCTTCTGAAACGAGAATAGATTCTTGCGATACACATCCATTATTTATATTTGAAATAGTCAGTATATAACTTCCGGCAGCGCTTACTTCTGGATTAAGAGTCGTCTCCCCTAATTCTATTTGCCCGGTATTCGTTTGCCATAAATATTCAAATTCATTTCCACTACTCGACCCCATTCCACTCAAGGTGATCACAGTATCTTCACAAGTCAATATAGAGGGTGTTATTATATTAATTTCAGGCAGGTCAATATTTTCACTAACAGTTACAGGCGCAGAAGACACACACCCATTATTTATATTTGTAATTTCCAAAAGATAATTCCCGGGCGAATTAATTGAGGGCATGGGGGCGTTTTCTCCAGAAACAATAAAGCCATTTGTTGTCGTCCAGTTATAACTATATTCATTTCCAAAACTACTATTTGTTCCATCCAATTGAATTAGGGTATCCAGACAATTTAGTTCAGGTGCTGGTTCGACTTGAACTAAAGGAGAAACCGTATCTCGAAGAACAGTAACAGTTGAAAATGATTCACAATTATTATTTATATTTAAAATAGCAAGTCCATATTCCCCTGGTTGATCAACCTCAGGAGTCAGGGTATTGATTCCGGAAATAATATTCCCGTTTTGCGAGTTCCAGACATAAGAAAAGTCTGCACCCTGCGAAGAATTTTCAGCGTTTATCTGAATAACAATATCTGTACAGGTCAACGTATCTGCCAATTCAATTTGAGATATTGGGAACGCGACATCTTCCAAAACCGAAACCATCGCAACAGACACACAACTATTTATTGAATTTGTTATTTCCAAATTATAACTTCCTGGCTGATTCACAATGGGTTGCAATCCATCTTCTCCCGATAAAATATTCCCATCAAATGAAGTCCAATTATATATAAATTCACTTCCGTTACTGGAAGCTGAGGCATCTAAAGCAATCAGGCTATCTGAGCAGGTTAGCAAACCCGGGAGAGCAACTTGAATATCCGGCTTGACCGTATCGCCATCTACAAAAGTAGATACATAAGAAATACAACTATTAGAAGTATCTGTAATTTGAAGGGTATAATTACCAACTTCTCCTACTAAAGGCATTAGGGAATTATTCCCGCTGATTATCAGACCATCAGTTGTAATCCAGTTATATATAAAATTAATACCAACGCTCGAATTACCAGCATTAAGAATAGTGGTAGAATCTGCACAATCCAATTCACCGGGCATTTCTATTTGTGCCATGGGATACACGCCGTTTTCAGTTACCTCTACAGAGTCTAAATTTACACATAAATTGCTCGTATCTGTAATTTCAAAATAATAAATCCCGGGCGCATCAATTTCAGGGGAGGCAGAATTCTCCCCGGATAAAATATTTCCAATATCAGAAGACCAATTATATAAAAAATCGATACCTGAACTGGAGCTGCTTCCATCTAACTGAAGAATTGTATCTGCACAATTCAGATTTTGAGAGGGGGCAATTTGAATAACTGGTACCGCCGTATCTTGCTGAACAGGAATCGACTCAACAGAAACACATCCATTATTCATATTTGTTATTTCTAAATAATAATCGCCGGGCTGATTGATTACAGGTTGCAAACCAGCTGCCCCGGAGAGGATATTTCCTTGTGGGGTGGTCCAGTTATAATTCAGGCCCTGGGAGGAATTGGTAGCATCCAAAGACACCTCTATTACCTGACAATTTAATTCTTCAGCAGGTGCTATATTAATTTGAGGGTAAAGGGTGTCGATTAAAACGGTAATACTATCTTGTGTTTTACAACCTGAAGATAAATCGACCGACTCCAACACATAAATTCCGGCGGCATTTACTTCTGGATTTAAACTTATATCTCCATTTAAAATACTTCCATTTGCAGAAGTCCACTGAAAACCGTATCCTCCCATTCCACTCAAATTATTAGCAGAAAGGGAAGTAATTGTATCTGTGCAATTTAATATATCTGGATCGTCTATGCTTATATCTGGTAAAGCTCTGTTTTCAACAACTGAAACAGGAAAAGAAGACACGCAATTATTATTTATATTTGTAATTTCTAAATTATAATCACCAGCCTGATTAATAGTAGCATTAAGCAGGGTATCTGCGGACAAAATATTTCCATTGGCTGTTGTCCATTGATAATTAAATTCTGTGCCGATGGAAGATCCCGTTCCATCCATCACTAAAATGGTATCTATACAAGTCAAGGTATCGGGTTGGGCAATAATTACAGACGGTAAAACCTGATCGATATCCACCCAAACAGTATCAAAACTTATACATCCTGTCAAAGTGTTTTGAACTTGCAAAAAATAATTCCCGGCGGCATCCACTTCCGGGGAGGAAGTCGTTTCTCCTGTAAGAATATTGCCCGAATCAGTCGACCAGAAAAATGTATAATCACTTCCCAGGGAAGAACCCGTTCCATCTAAAACCAAACTCGTCATTTGACATATCAACGTTTCATCTGCTCCACCATTGGCCACCGGAAAAAATTGATTTTCGACAACCTCTAATGTATCAAAATCAGAACACCCGGAATTTGTATGATAAATTTCTAATATATAAAAACCTGGTTGATCAATAAGTGGTGAAGGAGTATCATTTCCACTCAAAATATTCCCTCCTACTGTCGTCCAATTATAAATCGGAGCAACGGCTGAAGAGTTATCATTCCCACTTAAAAACAAAGTGGTATTAAAACAATCCAGAATAGCATCCGCCCCGGCATCTGCATCAGGAGCCAGCGGATCGAGCTGAACCGTAACGCCAAAATTATCAGAGCAAAAAACAAAACCATCATCATAAGTTACCAGTAATTCATAGTATCCGGGTTGGTCAACCGTCGCTGAAATATCATCGGTAGGACCGGCAAAATTTCCGGTGGTAGTCGTCCATTGGTAGGAGATATTATTTCCGGTCGAAGAATTAAATCCATTTAAAGTAACCAACCCATTAGCACAACTTAACATATCAGGAAAGTTAATATCAGCTACAATATCAATCACCGTCAAATCCAAATTAATGGTGCTGTCACACCCCTGCCAGGTATTTGTATTATAAGTATGAATGCCTTGCGTACTAACAAATTGTCCGTTTACCTCATAAAATCCTCCTTCACAAATCGTAGCAGAAATATTTTCTGTTTGGTCAGTTGCCACGATAACTGTTACATCATCAGAAATTCTACATATAGGAACAAAAGCAATGTCATCAATAGCAAAATCATTTCCATCAGCTGAAGTATTTTGATTGGTGATGCAAATATTTGCCGTAACTGCACTCCCTGAATTCCAACTTTCAAAAAACTGTTCCCATTGACAGGTGGAAGAACTTGCTCCAAAAACGGAACCCAGCGCAACGCCATTGATCGTAAATTGAGCCTGTGCCGGAGAATTGGGATGCACGGATTGCAACCAAAGGCTGATCTGATAATCTGTATTTTGCTCCACGGTTACTGTTTGGCACCAGATGTTTAAATTGAGCGTAGAGGAACCATTCACGACCATCATATCTCCTCCGCCTGTATGGTCGGAGCAATTGCTAAAATTATTATGTGTATTTCCTGAATTTGAATCAATTGTGTAGGTTCCTTCATTGGAAAGCGGCCCCCAGGCTCCTCCCGTGGCAGGACCATAGGCAGTTGTAAATCCGGTATTCCCTGATTCAAAATCTCCATTGGTCAATAGATTTGCTCCGGTTAAAATTTCTACTTCCAGGGTATAATTGGTTGTGGTCGTCGGGCTGGCCATTGGATTTAAAATATCCGTTGCATCCAACCCTGATGCAGGAGACCAGTTGTAGCTCAAAATTTCTCCGGTACCGGAATTGACAAATGGAATAAGGGTTTCGGAATCTCCCTCACAAATGGTAAAGTCAGGCCCGCAATCTAAAGAATAACTGCTGCAATCCAAAAATAAGGGTGGACTACAAAAGGCATAAATGGGAAGACAAAAATATAACCAAACCAACCAACGCATATTTTCTTAGGGAGTTTGTTGGTTTAAAATTAAGGAATCATCGGGAAAAACAGGCATTGCGTTCCATTAAGGGGTTATATAATTAAAATTTATATTATAAAAATCATCTCGAAATGGTAATATCTCCATATAAAATATCCGAGGTTCCGTCGGCAAATTCTACCGTAGTCAGGTAAATATAAACACCGGGAGGCACCTTTCGGCCTTTGTAAGTTCCATCCCAGCCGTATTCCTGCAAGTTGGGTGGAAAGTTAGTGGCCAGGAAAAG
The DNA here is from genome assembly GCA_020629915.1 of Saprospiraceae bacterium. GTDB lineage: Bacteria > Bacteroidota > Bacteroidia > Chitinophagales > Saprospiraceae > JAHDCK01. The sequence goes on along the minus strand of JAHDCK010000145.1, from coordinate 1,242 downwards.
TTGTTCGCCCCAACGATTAAATATTTTCAAATCTTTTATTTGTGAAATGGCACCATTTTTACCAAAGATAGTAAACCAATCATTTTGTCCGTCTTCGTCTTGTGGTGTAAACACATTTGGAATAAAAATATTCTTAGGAAAATCAACTATAACCCGAATATTCATTTCAGCAGAGCATCCGAGCTCATCAAAAACCGTAACGGAATAAACGGTATTTCTCACGGGACTTGCCTGAGGATTTAGACAATTTGTACAACTCAATCCTTCTACGGGAAACCAAATCACGGAATCAATTTGATTGGGGTTGATACTTGGGACAATAGTAAGCGGAGCAGCTTCTCCTATTTCAATTCGGTGTTCTTCCGCAGCAAAAATCTCGAACTGTTCTCCTCCAAATATTTCAAAAGGAGCTTCCAGTTCACAACCATTACTTCCCTGAACCACCAAATCATAAGTATTGGCCAGAAGATTATTGATGACCGAGTCCGGCCTGAAAAAATTCTCTTCGTTGATGGAAAACACAAACGGACCAACTCCTCCTGATATATTTATAATTTCTATTTGTCCATAGGGATCTAAGCAGTTTCCATTTTGTAAAATAAAATCAACATCTGTAGGTGGCTCCAAATTTTCTGTTACAAAAACACTATCCAAAGAAGCGCAATCATTATTTTCGTTTAATACATTTAAAATATATAATCCTCCTGCATCTATAGTTGGCGTTCGGGTGTCTCCTCCCTCCACGATATTCCCTGTGGCGGTGGTCCACTGGTAGGCGAAATTGGCTCCGGCATCAGAGTCATTTCCATCCAATTGAACTTCCGGAAAAAAGCAATTGACTTCCTGAGGCATTCCGGCATCTGCTGTGGGGTAATCCGTGTTTTCATCTACCGTAATATTTATAAAATCGGAGCAGCCATTTGTTGTATCTACAATGGTTAAAGTATAAATTCCTGCCTGATCTACTACAGGCATTAGTCCATCCGCTCCGCTTACAAAATTGCCATTGCTGGTCGTCCATCCACTAAGAAAATCTGTACCGGAAGAAGAACCGGAGGCATCCAGCTGAACATTTTGGGAAACACAATTAATTTCTTCGGGTGGAACAATCGATATAACCGGAGGTGTGGTATTTTTTGTAACTAAAACAGAATCCAATGAAAAACATCCGTTTATATTATTAAATATATTTAAATAATACCATCCTTCATTATCAACAATAGCAGAAAAATCCATATTACC
>JAHDCK010000144.1 GCA_020629915.1 Saprospiraceae bacterium | reverse complement strand
TGTCAGGTGTTCCACCTGACAGTTTCAGGGCCGGATGCTTTAGGAAAAGTTCATCAGTTATTTTCTAAAAACCAATAAACCTGCGATACAATTGAAAACTATTTTTTACAATACGTGCTTAGTGTTTTTATAATTAAAAATTTCATATCATGGAAACCATATTCCTTCAAAATGTCGCCTATAGCGAAACAACCTCCTGGCTCGGACAACTCATTTTCACAGCCGCCGCCGTAATCGTTTCCGCTTATCTCCTGACAGGCGTTCGGGTAAAAGGCTTCGGGGCAGCGTTTATTTTGGCTATCGTCCTGGCTATTCTCAATGCCACGCTCGGCCGCTTCATGGATTTTCTAACGGCTCCGCTCAACTGGATTTCCTTTGGCTTGTTCAGTCTCATTGTAGATGCTTTGATCATTATGCTCGCCGGAAAGTTAATGAATGACTTTCAGGTAGATGGATTTAAGTGGGGATTCCTGATGGCAATTATCGTAGCCTTGACAAGTTCTGTTTTAAATTATATTTTCTAATTTTATAAAATAAATCATTTTATATGATAAAAATATTAGCTAACGACGGGATTCACCCCGATGGAAAATTGTTAATGGAAGAAGCCGGCTACCAGGTAGATACGGAAAAAGTAGCCCAGGAAGATCTGCCCAACGTATTGAATAATTACGATGCAATTTGTGTGCGTAGTGCAACAAAAATAAGAAAAGAACTAATAGATGTTTGTCCTAATTTGAAAGTCATTGCTCGTGGTGGAGTAGGGCTGGATAACATCGATGTAGACTATGCTCGAAGCAAAGGCATTGAGGTGTATAACACGCCGGCAGCTTCTTCGGAATCTGTTGCTGAATTGGTTTTTGCACACCTGTTTACTATGGCGCGCTCTCTCGCAGATGCCAACCGTCAGATGCCCGGCAAAGGGGATTCAGAATTTAAAGCATTGAAAAAAAGCTACTCCAAAGGTGTTCAGCTTCGTGGAAAAACACTGGGAATTATCGGCTTTGGGCGCATTGGTCAGGAAGTGGCGCGCATCGCTTTAGGGCTTGGCATGAACATCATGCCTGTGGATATTCGAGAAGGCGAAACTTCTATTGATATAAATATTTTAAAAATAAGAGATGCTGCATTATCTGTAAAAATTTATACAGATACAATGGAAGACATGCTCGCCAAAAGTGATTTCATCACCATGCACGTTCCCTCTCTCGGCAAGCCCATGATTGCTGCGGCAGAATTTGCTCAAATGAAAGATGGCGTTTATATCGTGAATGCTGCCAGAGGCGGAGTAATTGATGAAGATGCTTTATTGGAAGCGTTGAAGAGCGGAAAAGTAGCCGGAGCCGGATTGGATGTTTTTGTCAATGAACCCACACCAAGGAAAGACTTACTGGAGCATCCGCGTATTTCGCTTTCTCCGCACATTGGTGCTTCTACCTTAGAGGCGCAGGCCAATATCGGCAGGGAGTTAGCAGATAAGATAATTGCTTATTTTGAAAAATAGTATTTGTTTTAAATATAAAAATCCCGCAAGACTAAAATTGTTTTGCGGGATTTTTTATTATAATAAAATAAAAATTATCTATCTGCCAATGCCAGTAAATGTTTTTCCAGTTCGGGCAAAGTTGCGGATCTGGGCTTTGCTGCAAAATTCCCTTGTTTAGTAATAATAAAATACTGAGGCAAGGCATTTACATTATAGGCAGTTGCGACAGGCGAATCGATATCATTTAGTGCCAGTAAATGGACTCCTTTGAAATCCCGCTTCGCCAAAATCTCCTTCCAGGTATTTTCATTTCTGTCCAAAGAGATATGCACAAAGACAACACCTTTTTCTTTCAATCCATTTCTAAAAGACTTTTGCTCGTCAATTTTTTTCATACAAGGCCGGCACCAACTCGCCCAAAAATCCAGATAAACGACCTTGCCTTTAAAATCACTCAAAGAAACTTCCTTACCTGCTTCATCCGTCAAAGTAAAATTGGGCGCAGGACTTCCAATGTCATAACGCACTGCTTTCTGGTATTCTACAATCACCTGCTTGTCGTATTCCACCGCTGGATTGTACTCAATAAAATCCTTGTACTGATCCATAATATGATCTTTCTGAGCAGCTTTGAATCCACGCATGAGCAAGTTAGAAGAAAAGTAAGACCAGCCTACTGATTTTTCTTCCAGCAAAGAATCTCTGGCCAATTCATACTGAGCTACATAATCATTTATTCCCTCACCAGTGTTGTCTCTTTGCTGAAGATAATTAATATAGGTAGTAAGAAATTTTCTGTACTCAGCACTTCCGATTTGCTTGCTGTTGAGTGGAACGTCTCCCAAAACAGCCAGATATTCCTTGTGATCAATCTTTTTTGTCCCGGCAAAAACATAACCATAAGTCAACAGGTGATTAGCCCATTCGTATTCAATTTCTGCCTTTAAATAGTTTACAAAATCTTCTGTAAGTTTGCCCATTTGATTGTAAACGTAAGTGTCAATTTCCCGAATTTTATCTAACCGTTCCTGGTTGATTTTTTCGAGAAACTCAGATTGGTCGTATGCGATCATCATGTCGTCTATGCGTTGATCAATTCGATACCAGGATATACCTTTTTTATATTGACGAATATTGAATGCGTTCTTTTCCACCGGGAATTTTTTTACATACTCCCGATACATTTTATTGTTATAACCACTACGCCCGTCAAATTTTAGGGAATACTGAAAAGAGTTGGCATCCGCTTCCAGGTATAAAGTATCATTGGGTTCAAGATAAACCACACTTTTATTTCGGGCATAAGAAATTTCCACGAGTTGGGGATAGTTGATTTCTACCGCAAAAGCAAAACGCCCACCATCATCCAATACTTTAGAAGTATAGTTGGATTCCGTCTGATCAATATGGCGATTATTTACCACCAGATGAATCTCCTTCACCATTTTGGCGTTTTTGATATTACCCATAACCAGTGTGTTGGGAATAGGTTCCCGATCTTGCTGAGCCACCAAGGTAATAGATAGAAAAAGGAGGAATATATTTAAAAAACAGCGCAACATAGTTTTTTCTTTTTTCAAAAAACGGTTTTAAAATTGGATTATTTTACGAACGAATTTCAAAATAGGTTCAATTGTACTTGGATCAATATTAAGACGACCTGAAATTTGTTTCGGTTTACTTTTGAGTGATATTTTTCTTTTTTTTAAAAAAATATTACACCATTCTCATGCCGAATTTTTCCTATAATGAACTTTTGTTATCAAAAAAGTTATATTTTATACGCAATTTGTTTCATTTTTTATAAAAATGTTGTAAATTTAAACATACTTTAAAACTTCTCTTCAAACTTATTTAACAACTATTCTAAATGCTAAAGAAAAGTTAATTCCCAACTCAATGACCCGGCTAAAAATGAAAACTTACCTGCAGCGCTTTATTCAAATGGTCGAAGACCTTCGACAATACCCCGGAATTTCCGTTACTCACTTTAAAACTTTCCCTCCGATCACCAAAAAAGAATTAAGTGAAATACACCAACACCTTGGTTATGAATTGGATAAAAATATATTGGATTTTTTTAAGGAAACAAATGGGCTACAGTTGCTTTGGTCTTTTGAGCCCGCGGGAAAAAGAGATGAAGAACCCGATTGGAAAATGGCAACAAGACATCGCTTATCGGACAAAGGAGTTATTATGATATGGCCACTGAAAAAAATTGTCCAAACAGACTGGGCAGAACAAATTTATTATGATTGGATGCTTTCGGATAACTCAATGATATTTTTGAATAAAAAATATAATTTATATTGTTTTTCCGAAATAATAAAACCCTTTGATCTATTTAGCAATCAAAATGATATGGCTTTTTTGCTGGACGGTTCCCCTAATCCTCCGGTTATCCTGGGAGAAGATCAACAAGGATGTTACAATGAATCTGCTATTACTGATTTTAAAAGTTATTTAGAATTTCTTCTGGCGAATAAGGGCTTGGTCAGCAAAAGAAAAGAGTGGTTTTCAAAACAGGAAAAGAAATATAAATGGTGGTTGCCCGGCGGGTCTTTTTGGACAAAGGACAATCGACCCAACCTGGAGTCTGTCCGCCTGAGCTACCATTTTCCAAAAGCGGATCAAGCAGGAGCATCGGTAAAGGGAATAAATACCCAACAAATGGGGCAAAAAAGTGCTGCTGCTAAATCACTTCAGCAAGAGGATGTTTTTCAAATGATGGAGCAGCATCATCTCTTCCTGCAAAGCGGCGGCGCAGGCGGACAATGGAAAACTTTTCATATAAATGGTTTAGTGTTCGGTGTGTACATGACTAAAAAAGGTACAAAGGGAGAGCAAGCTTCCTTTGAATACAAAAAGCTGGGTAGCGGGTTGGACCTACAGGAAATCCAATTGCCTTTTGCAAGTTTTTGCGGAGCAAATATAAAGCATCAGGATTTCAGTGATGCAGATTTAAGTTATTGTTTATTTACAGATGCGAATTTGGAAGGAACCGTTTTTACCGGAGCAGAACTGCAGGAAACAGATTTTTCCAGGGCTAATCTCAAGGGGGCTTCTTTTGTGAATGCTCATTTAAAAAATACGGATTTTGAAAATTGTAATTTAAAAAATGCAGATTTTACAGGTGCAATAATTGATGGCGCACAATTTCCCGGAGCAAATTTGGAAGGGGTGATTTTTTAATAAAAACTACCCAATCAAACTGGAATACTCTTCCCTCGCAGATTCCAAATTTTTTATAATCGCATTCCTTTGCAGAATCAGGCTGTTTACGAGTTCTTTTCTGTTTTTAAATAAACTCAAAAGCGACCAGTGCTTACGGGTAGCCCGCCACCTTTGCCAGTACCAAATAGCAAAGTAACCAGAAATAAAAAGAGAAATAAAATATATTAAAGTAATCCATCCATTTTGAAAAAACAGGTGAACGAATAAGGTTTGCAAAAAATAAAATAGTGGAAAAAAGATCAATCCCCCAAGCCATTTCCCGGAAGAATGATAACCAATATAGGGGTTAACTTTTTTTACAATCCAACCCGGAATATGAAACGGAAAAAAATTATTAATATAACCGTAAAGATATATTGGAAATCCTATGATTGTTGTAGCCAATCCCATAAATGTTTTCCACCACAATCCGCTTCGGGTGGTCTTCTCAGTCAGTAATCCCTCCCGAACTTCAAGACTCCGTACATTGGTCAGGTAAGTATCAATTTCCGTTTCGAGATCATCTACTCTCTCAGGAGCCGATACTTCAAAATAACGAATTGCCTCAGTGATTTCTTTTTGTATTTTAAAACTTTGAATATCTTCTTTGGGTAATTCCAGTTCTTTGACCAAATGTTTGGAGTAGATAGATGAAATATTTTTTAATAATTGATCTTCCTCTTCGTCAAGGGTATAAATAATTTGTTCGCCAAGTCGTTTTTTGATTTCATCCGTCAATGCTTCAACTGCTGCCCAGTTATCTTTTTCGTATAATTCTTTATAATCTGCAACGAGAATAGGTTCTGCCACATTTAGAAAAACAGAACTTCTAAATCTTGAAGGGCTGGAATAATTTAAACCAACCAGGACAATTTTTAATCCTAGATTAAAATCATTTTTGGATTCTGCACTAAAAGCAATTCGGGCTGTTCCCGTTTTTATTTTCCTCAATCGCCTGTCCATCATGCTGGTGCCTTCAGGGGCAATATATATAGCTTTTTTATAATTTGTCAGGAAAGCATCACATTGGGCAAATGCGGCATCATTATCCAGTTTTTTACCTCCAATATCCTGTGGACGTTGTATGGGAATGCAGTAAAGATTAGAAAGGAAAAAATTGGATACAGGATGCTTAAACAAACTGTAATTGGCCAGAAAAAAAACCTGTTGTCTGACATTACTAGCCACCAAAAGTGGATCAAGCAAGGTGTTTGGGTGGTTACTCAGTAAGAGGTACGGGCCTTCGTCCGGCAGTAGTTCCTTGTTATGAATACTGATTTTCCTGAAATAGATCGGCAAAGTAAGTCGAACTAAAATTTTAAATGTTTCGTATATCAGTCGTAGCATAATTCTAAATTGCTACCCAAATGTACTAAAATCCTATGGGAAGCATAAGGTGAGCTTGAATTATTATATATGAAAAAGGCGCACGCCAAAATTGCTTTGATGTGCGCCTGAGATTTAGTTATGCAAAAATGTTATTTCAAAAACCGAATGGTTTGAATGTCTTTTCCGTTGTATATTTTCATAAAATAAATACCATGAGCGAGATGCTGCGAATCAAAGGAAAGTTGATTATTTCCTTCCTGCACCATTTGATTCTCAAAATGCAATCGGTGACCGGCCACATCAAAAATTTCAATGCTGAGATTTTCATCTCTTGGTGTATTGATTTCAAGAGTAAAAGATGCTTTAACAGGGTTGGGGAAAATACTAACATCTGAATAATTGTTATTTTCAATTACTTTAATGTCAGAATAAGAACTCGTTCCATCAAAATCAACTTGCTTTAATCGGTAATAACTCTTACCGGCTAAAGGCATCTCGTCAATATGATAATAATACTGAGGCTCTACAGTTGTCCCCGCTCCGGCTACTTCATACAAATCTTCAAACCGCTCTCCATCTGCGGAGCGTTGAACCATGAAGTAAGCATTGTTTAACTCACTCTCTGTTTGCCATTCTAATAAAACATAATCCTCTTCCATCATAGCAGAGAAAACTGATAGCTCAACGGGTAGGGTAGCACCGCTTCCACCACCACCACCACCTGAAAAGCTGGTGACCATATATTCAGCATAGTGATTTCCATCTACATCGATATTATATAACCAGGTAGATGTAGAGGGGGAAGCAGAAGAAGTATATTGATGAAAATCGGAAGCACTTGTCGTCCCGTGATTATTGTCAGGGTTAGGATCACCAGGACTATCAATTTTATAAAAAACCATATCTGAATGATCAACTACAGTTGTAGAGCCTGTTACATCTGTAAAATCCTGATCGGTATAAAAGAATCGGATAGTTACAGGTGTGGTGGGTTGTGGGTTAGGGGTTACATCCCACCAACGATTCATTACCCACCATTCATTGGTGTAACCAGAAGTATAGGGAGCAGTAATTTGAGTACCCACATTTGAACCGGCATTATTAGAGCAGTAAATGTCAAGAGCAAATGTCCCATCTCCAATAGTTCCGATATCCTGCCCGTCTTTATTTATAGCAAATAATAATTTATCGTCAGATTCATCAGAGGTCTCATTATCATTATAGTAAAAGGTCCAATCACCATCTGTGCATTCTCTGTTGGCAGTAATACTGCCAGGTGTGGCGACAGGAATATCAGTAGGCAGGTAATTACCTGCGCAGGTTGCAGCAGCTACTCTGTTTCTGATTAAATTACCTGGAAGTGGTCCGAAGCCATTGTGTAGATTGATGCCAGGATTCGGGCAACTGGGTAAAGAAAGACTAGTGCAATAAGAGCCGGAGCAGTTGGACGTGCAAAGGTGACAATAACTCATAATCGTTCCCTGTGCAGAGCCGGGATCCGCTCCAGGGGAACAAGAACCTTCTACCGGAAAACAGTTGTCGATAGCTCCCCCTGTCCAGCTACAAGCGTGGGTGTGTGGAGAACCCAAAACGTGTCCCATTTCATGAGCAAGAATTTCCACATCCCAATTCCAGGTAGGTAAACCACCAGGAACAGACGGAGCAGAACCATAAACAGAACTATAAGCAAAAGGACCCACATAAGTATTGTAGGGAGCATAATAAAAAGGATTGAGACATAACACATCTGTCCATGCCAATCCTCCAAGTCCTGCAATATCAATTAAGTGACCTACCTGATCGGTTGTATTATTCCATGTCGTTCCGACTTCATTGCCAAAGTCTTCCAATAATGCACTGGAGCTGGTTTCCGTATAAGTATCAGCAGAAGTATTAATTACTATAGAACTAATTGATATGTAAATATTTTCGTTTCTATAAATAGTTGCTACATGGTAGAATAAATTTTCGATATAAGTAGTAGCATTGGCCGTATTTCCTCCGATATTAGGGTGAACATAGGCCCTGTAAGTCATATAAATTTTCATTTCAATATCCTTACAGTTACTGTAAGAACCTGTTGTTTTTAGATCATCTCCGGGTTGGAATTCCCGCATAACCATTTTTTCATTATGATCACAAAGTATTTCGCGAACTTCGTAGCGATCACTTTCTCTAAATAACAAATAATTATTCTTTTGAAATCCGGGATTATTTTGATCCAGTGCCAAGGTAATATCTCCTTCAGCTTCTGTTGAGATCAAACAATTAACTTGATCCGGGGAAAGTCCTAAAGAAACAAAAGAGTTAGGATCGCCCTTTACAATACCACGATAGTAGAAACTCTTCTCCGGATAAACTTCGTTGAGTTGCCCGTTGTCATTTTCAAAGACAGAAAAGTTGTTGCTCCTCAAGTCTCGTTGAACTAGTTGCAGGGTCATTTCCTTGCCATCAAAAACCGGAATGGTAAGTTCAATCCCCTTAGTAGATTTTGAATATAAATTTTCTAAATTTAATTTTTGCAGGTCTAAATGTAAATACTCTTGAGCAACACCACTGTAATCTCTTTTAGCGGATTGATTTGGAGCTAATTCAAAAAGTGAAACGGACTTTAAAGATTGCTTTTTTTCGTATTGGTAAACTTCTGTTGCAAGATAGTTCTGAGCACTTAGCTGACAGGATAGTAGTATCAGCCATCCAAGGATGAAAGTAATTTTTTTTTGCATAACGATTTTTTTTAGAGTCCCTTTTGTTTTTTACAAACAAAATGAAAATAAACAATTTGATTTTTTAGAAATATGTTTTTTAAAAAAACGGGAGGTGTTAGGAGTTAGAAACCCTTAGGAAGAAGCAGAATAGTTGAAAGTTAATATAAAAAAATTAATTTTTTTAATATTAATTTAAAACTTGTTCAAATAGTAATAAAAGGCTTCTCAGTTGTCTGAAGAAAAATAGTTTGATGGGGTTTTAATGTATCTCTTAAGATGAGGTAAAAAGGGTCTTAATTTTTATTTAAAACAGAAAAGATTATGCCAAATTAGTTATTCTGAGTGCCAGCTTTGGGAAAAAGAAAGGCACCTTCACCGAAAACGGGAAAGTGCCTTTTTATAAAACAAATTAAAAGAAATTCGCTTTAACTTTTTCTTTGTTTTATGGTCGTCACAAAAGCCTGTAACAACAAATGTTTATTTTATTAATTCAATGAAATGTTATGCGTCAACTTTTTCAGGTTTTTTTTTGTCTTCACTGACTTTGTCAGTGTCCAAATCTTTACCCGTAATTTTCGCTTTAATTTTCGCTTCAATTTCAGCTGCAACCTCGGGATTATCTAGCATGAAGGCTTTTGCAGATTCCCGGCCCTGGGCAATTTTCGTCTTGCCGTAACTATACCAGGCACCACTCTTACCAACGATGTCCTGATCTACACCCAAGTCAACTAACTCTCCTGATTTGGAAATGCCTTCTCCATACATGATGTCAAATTCAGCAATTCTAAAAGGAGGAGCCAGTTTGTTTTTTGTCACTTTTACTTTGACGTGATTTCCTACAACGGCACCTTCTTTATTTTTTATGGCAGCACCGGATTTTCTAATATCTAATCGGATAGAAGCATAAAATTTCAGGGCATTACCTCCGGTAGTCGTTTCGGGGTTCCCAAACATTACCCCAATTTTTTCTCTCAACTGATTGATAAAAATACAACAAGCACCTGTTTTACTAATCGTTCCCGTTAGTTTTCTCAAAGCTTGAGACATCAATCGGGCATGTAGTCCCATTTTTGAATCACCCATTTCTCCCTCAATTTCACTTCGGGGAGTTAGAGCGGCAACGGAGTCAATAACGATAATATCGATAGCTCCGGAGCGGATTAAGTTTTCAGTAATTTCAAGGGCTTGTTCCCCATTGTCGGGTTGTGCTATGAGCAGCTCTTCTACATTGACCCCTAATTTTTCAGCATAGAACCGATCAAAGGCATGCTCAGCATCAATAAAGGCAGCAATGCCTCCTTTCCGTTGGCACTCCGCTATGGCGTGAATCGCCAATGTCGTTTTACCAGAAGATTCCGGGCCAAAAATTTCAACAATTCGGCCTCTTGGAAAACCATTAATACCCAGAGCAATGTCCAGGCCGAGCGAACCGGTTGAGAAGGTATCAATTTCTACAACTTGTTTGTCGCCAAGGCGCATGATAGTTCCTTTACCATAGGTTTTGTCTAGCTTGTCTATAGTAAGCTTCAGCGCTTTTAATTTTTCATCTCTTTCTTTTGACATGTTTTATAAAATTTGAAGATTAACAACAAAAAAGTTTAATTTATTTGTTTAAACTACAGCAAACATAATCTTTTTGATTAAAAAATGCAAATTTATACCTCAAAAATTTATAAAAAATATCATTTTTTTGAGAAAAGTAGTAACAATTTGTGTTTAGTCAACAAAAAACCCAGAGCTGAATTTACAACTCTGGGCTTTTTTAAACCTGGATTTTTTCTTAGCAAATTTAAAGAAACTCTAACTGCAATCAATTTCTCGTGATAATGTTTAATAAGTAACTGGACATAATAATGTTAAATTTAATTTGAAATGAGTTTTTGA
>JAHDCK010000143.1:8201-10628 GCA_020629915.1 Saprospiraceae bacterium | reverse complement strand
TCTGCTTTGAGTTCTACCTCTTTTTCATTTTTATTTAGAACATTAAAAACGGCAACGACTTTAAAAAAAGGTTGTGCCTGGAATTCTTTGATGGCGCGTTCCCTGTCTACAATTAATTTTACTGCGACAGACTGCACTCGTCCGGCGGATAATTTTCCTTTGATTTTTCTCCAGAGCAAACCCGACAATTCAAATCCAACCAAGCGATCTAAAACTCGTCTTGCTTGTTGTGCATTCACGAGATTTTTATCTACAATCCTTGGCGTTTGAATCGCTTTTTTTACGGCGGGTTCGGTAATTTCTCTAAAGACGATGCGGTGAGTTTCTTCCGGATTCAGGTCGAGTACTTCGCAAAGGTGCCAGGAAATGGCTTCTCCTTCGCGGTCCTCATCCGTCGCGAGCCAAACTGTATCAACTTTTTTTACCCAGTCCTTTAGATCTTTTACGACTTTCTCTTTTTCTTCGGAAACCACATAGGAAGTCTCAAAGTCATTTTCTACATTGACCCCGTTTTTTCCCTTGGCCAAATCGCGGATATGCCCGTAGCTAGACATGACCTTGAAATCTTTTCCGAGGTATTTTTCTATGGTCTTCGCCTTTGCCGGGGACTCTACTATCAATAAATTTTTTGCCATATCTTTATCTGTCTCGTGTTTAACTTGAGCTTTTATTTTATAATAAAAATATTGTTTTGTAGGTTATAATTTTAAAAAACAGGTTACAAATGTATAAAATAAAGTTGTCCTTCAAAACCAATTCCCAAAATGAACCTCACAATTTTTGTTCCGTTTCCGAAAAAATCCAGTTTTCGTAGGCTGGATTGGCTGCTACTTCCCAGTGCATAATGCAGGGCACTTCGTAGGGGTGGATGCGTTCGGTTTCTTTTATAACGGCTGTTTTGTTTTCTGTTCGGGTCTTTACTATGGTGACGTATTCGCCTTCGCTCTCTATTTTTCCCTGCCACCAGTAAACGGATTTTATAGGGAATATATTTGCACAAGCAACATATTTGTTTTTTACCAGGTGTTGCCCGATCTTTTGGGCTGTGGCTTCGTCTGGGTTGGTGATGTAGAGGATTAGGAACATTTTCTTTTTTTATTTTTTTCGTGATGGGCGTGTTTTCTTTTCGTGCTGGGGGTGTTTTCTTTTCGTACTGGGCGTGTTTTTTACCACAGAGAACACAGAGGTGCACAGAGGGTTTTTTACAGGAGGTCTCTGAGGTTATGGTTTTTTATATTTTACTTTTCCACCTATAATTGTGTATAATACTTTTGTATTTAATATATCTTTTTCTGAACAAGTTAATAAATCATTTGACAAAATAGTAACGTCTCCCAGTTTACCGACTTCTAATGATCCTTTGTCATGTTCTTCGAAGGCAGCGTAAGCATTCCATAAGGTGTAGGAATACAAAGCTTGTTCTCTTGTTAAAACTTCTTCGGGGAAAAATGGTTCCGTTTCTCCAATTCTTTTTCTGGTGACTGTGGCATAAAAACATTGAATGGGATCGACATCCTCTACCGGCGTGTCCGTTCCATTGGCGATAGCAGCTCCGGCTTCGAGTAAGGATTTCCAAACATAAGCACCGGAACGAGCGCGCTCCTCTCCCAAACGTTTAATTACAAAAGGAGAATCTGAGGTACAATGAATTGCCTGCATGGAAGCAATCACTCCTAATTGTTTGAAGCGGGGAATATCATCCGGGTGCAAATGTTGGGCATGTTCAATTCTCCAGCGATCTTCTTTAACTTTAGGATTTTTACTTATATAATCCTCACAAATATCTAAAACCACCTGATTTGCTTTATCGCCGATAGCATGAACGCAGAGCTGCATATCTTTTTCTACGGCGAGGGAGGCGATGCGTTTCACCTCATCCACGCTAGTCGTATTTTGTCCGACGAAACCCGGTTTGTCATCATAGGGTTCGAGGAGCCAGGCACCGTAAGCACCAAGAGCCCCATCCACTTCCGTTTTTATAGCACGAGAAGTAAAATATTTATTTCCTGCATCTATTATCGGATATTCAGATAAATTATCTTTCATATCATCATACGAATGACGCACCATTGCCCAAAGGCGAAGATCTAATTCGCCCTTTTTAGCCATTTCGTGATACCAGTCCAGCTCGAAGAATTTAGAACCGGCATCCTGGAAAGAAGTGATTCCTTTTTGGATACATTCTTTTTGCGCTTCGTTGATCATATCTATCCATTGAGCTTTGCGTTCTGCTTTAGGGAGACTTTCTTCATACTCATTATAAGCATCCCAGAATGCAGTCATAGCGGTTTCCTCAAAAACGCCGATAGGATTTCCTTCGGAGTCTTTGACGATATGTCCGCCTACCGGATCAGGAGTTTCCCTGGTGATTCCGATTTTTTCCATTGCTTTGGCTGCGGCAAACATGGGGATCATATCGGGTTTTTG
>JAHDCK010000143.1:0-8191 GCA_020629915.1 Saprospiraceae bacterium | reverse complement strand
TTCCATTGCTTTGGCATTTGCAAAAAGAGAATGACCACTAGCGTGATAAAGGACAACTGGATTGTCGGGAGAAATTTTACTCAACTCATCATGCCGGGGATAACCACTCCATTCGGAGTCCGGTTTTTTATCCCATTTCTCCTGATGCCAACCTCGGCCTTGAATCCACTCTCCTTTTCCGGCGACTTTTGCTTTGGCTTCTACCATTCCGATTACTTCCTGCCAGTTTTTGGAGGAAAGGAAATTGAGATTGCTCATGCTCCAACCGAGACCGCTGAAGTGTCCGTGACCTTCTATTAGTCCAGGGGTTACGAATTGGCCTTTGGCATCTATGGTTTCTGTAGTTTCTCCTATATGCTTTTTTGCTTCTTCATTGTTTCCTACATATAATATGGTATCTGCGGCTATGGCAATGGCCTGGGCTTTAGGGTTATCCTTGTCTGCTGTAAATATATTACCATTATATATGACTAAATCTGCTCCTTTTTGCTTTGGAGTCTGGCAGGCGTATTGGAAGAGAATTGCTGCTAGGAAGATTAAAATTAGTTTTAGATTTTTCATAGTTTTGTTATTGAATTTTTTAATATTTTTTTATTGAAGATGGCTCAGGTATTGACGTGCAGGACGCGTTTTTTGACCATAGAGGGCACAAAGGGGCACAGAGTTAGTCGTAAGTGTAGCCGCCAGCTCCTTCTGCTTCCAGGTTTACTCCGAGCCCTAAGACGATTCTGTTGACAAAATTGAAATAGGCGATGACAAGGGTGGCATCTAATATTTCTCTGTCGGTTACGCCAAGATTTTTTAGGGGTTGGAGGTATTTTTCTTTTGTGGTGCCTGAGGGATGTCTTGTGAGTTGATTGGCTAAATGACAAAAGTTCATATCTTTTTCGGATAGATTTAATTGGGTGTAATCTGTTTCCAGTTGTTTTACTTTGGCTTCGTCTTTCCAAAAATGAAGGACGGCTTCTGCATGATGGGCAATGCAATAAGCACAATTATTCGTAGCCGAAACGACAACGGCGATCATTTCCCGTTGGTATCTTTTGAGAGGAGATTTCCCAAACATAATTTTTAAATATAAGTCCATGTGCGCTACAATCGTTTCGGGATTGAGGGATTGAATGCGATGAACATCAGCGAGTTTTCCGCGGGACTGTATGAGGTCATCATAGATTTCTTTCAGGCGACCTTCGGCATTTTCGTAGGAGATGGTTTCTATAAAAGGCATAATTAAAAATATTTAAAATAAAAATCTTTATGATAAACCTCTATTCGTTCTTCAAGGTTGGGATTAAATTTTTCTTCCAGCCAAGCTTTCAATTTAGTTTTTTCCAGTGGCATTTCTTCAAGAGCATTTTTCATAAAATTAAGCTTAAAGTTCCACATCATTTTATTTTCATTCTTATCAATCTGCCACTTTCCCTTTCTAGATACTACTTCCCAATTTTGTTTTTTAAAAAGTTTTGGAAGCCAATTTACTGCTTCTTTCCCCAGGCTTCTACCCTCCTGCTTTTCTCTTTGCATGTGACCTTCATATTGCTTTGAATAATATTCGTTATTCTCAGTTGAAGGAAAAAATTCCATTGCAGAGAAGTTCAATACAAAGTACAAAGGAATTTTGAGGGGAGAAATTTTTTGAACAAAATTGATTAATTCTTCCTTTGTAAACAAATCAAAAAGGGCAAAGGCAGTGATGAGATTATTCCCCAAAAATAAATTATTTTTCACGGCATTTTGGATGGATTGATTTACAATTTCTATTGCACAAAATTTATCCTCGCTTATTATTTCGTATTTTTTATTTTTTATTTTATTAAATTTAAAATTATTCCTTTGGCAAAACTCCTGCAATCGTTCTTCTGTGGGTTGTAGCAAGTTTTTATCTTTCTCTATAAAAGTCCATTGTTGGGGGAGTGAAAATTTAGGAAAAAGATGAAAAAAACCGGAGCCTGTCCCTGCGCCAAGATCTACAATCTTAATCAATGAATTCAAATTATTCATATCCGAAACAACTTTATTCATTAATTCTCCGTTCAAGGATTGTTGATCAAAAGCAAACCTTGTATTTAACCATTCAAAATCAAATCCGCTCATGATCTGTAATTTTTTGCCAAAACAAATCGGCGGTTTCTTTCCAGGTTTTTTGGGGAAGCAATACGCCAGATTCTAAAAAGTCAATTTGTTTATATAATAATTCTGGCTTATTTGAAAGAGAAATAAGACCCATGACGAGATCATTCATCGAATGAAACAAAACGCCGCTCTTGTAATTTTCCACGAGGAAACGGATATTCCCTTTTCCCAATCCCCAAACTGGTGCATTAAAGGCAAGGGCTTCTCTAACAGACATTCCAAAAGTTTCCATAAAAGATGAAGAGATATAAAGGTTAGCTTCCTGCAAATAATTTATACATTCTGAATGTGTTTTTTCGCCCAAATATTTTACTTTATCTAATTTAAAATCATTAATTATATCCTTACATTGTTGAGCATATTCTGGCTCCAATTTATCTGATCCTAAGATAGTCAACTGAAAATCATTCAATTTTGACTCATATATTTTAAGTAATTTCAACAAAGGTAAAATTCCTTTTCGGTTGATTAGATTCGCCATTATCAAAGCCCGGATTCCCTTCTTTTTTTTGGGTAAAATTGATGGATTGGAAAAAGAATATCCCGGTTCGATTTTAATGATTTTGTTTGAAGAGTTCAGTCGCTCTTTGAGCCAGTTTTCTGCATAAGTGCCTGTTGCAATAATTCCACTTACCTTTTTTAATATAAATTTTTCTTCTCTTTTAAAGTAATCCAGAGTCGGTTTTTCATACATTCCCGGAAGGTGATGCAAAAGCAAATAAATATTTTTTAAATTTGTTTTATTTTTTAATTTATCAAAATAAAGGGAATCCCAAATTATAGGTTGTAACCTATCTAACTCATCTCCGGGGGAACAAATAATAATTTCTTTCCCAGTTGCTTTAAGGGCAAAAATTAGATTTTTATTGTATTCATTTCCCCCAGATGCGAATTCATTCCAGTCCGGTATTACAAATTGTAATTTCACTTATGCGTTAATTTTACCTTCATAAGAAGCCCAGGCAACGTGAGATTCTCCTAGGGTTACTTTTAGTGTTCCGCTAAATTTTCCCGACGTTTCTTTTTCGATTTCCTCGTGAATATATTTAGCCAAAAACTCTGTCGTTGTGAGTTTTCCTTTAAAACGAGGGAGGTCATCCAGATTTTTATATTTTAGAGGTTCTAATACTTTTTTTAGTACTTTATGCGCAATATCAATATCAATCACAATATTATTTTCATCCAGCTTGGCACTTCCAAACTCTGCATCTACTACATAAGTTGCTCCATGTAATTGCTGTGCAGGACCAAAGGCTTCACTTTTTAAAGAATGGGCGATCATGATGTGATCGCGTATTTTAACTTTAAACATTTTTAATATTTTATTATTTTACAAATAGAAGTTTTTTTATTTTCCCTTAGGTTTTGAAATAACAGAGGCGTGGCATTAAACAAGGTCACGCTTTCAATTAACATATCAAAACTTTCACTTTTTAATATATCAAAAACCAAATCCTTCCGTCTTTTATAATCCCATCTCGCAGATTTAACTGAAGGAATTTTTGATACCTGCGAGCATATAATCTGCTTGCGGTGACTATGAAAGGAATGTCCCAGATTCAGGGAGACGGCTTTATTTCCATACCAACTCATCTCTACAATTTTCCCTTCCTTACCAGCCGATTCAATAGCCTGCTGCAATGCTTTTTCATTTCCGGTTGTATTAAAACAAATATCATATTTATTTTTATCCGGAATATTTTCACAATCGAATCCTAGTGAAATCGCCTTGGCTTTTCGCTGCTCGTTTATCTCCACAACCTGAATTTTCACTCCCGGGATTTCTTTTAAAACCAAAGCTGTCAGCGCACCTATTAATCCAAAACCAAACAATAAAATCCGATCTCCGATTTGCACCTGAGCATCCCAAACGGCATTGACAGCAGTTTCCAAATTGGAAGCCAATGTTGCCTTTAACGGAGAAACGGAATCCGGTAAAAAGTGAACATCATTTTTATTTATAATAAAATAATCTTGATGCGGATGCATGCAATGAATCACTTTCCCCAACCATTCTTCTGCGCCTTCCTCTACCCTTCCAACAACAGAATAACCATAAGCCACCGGAAACGAAAAAGAACCTTTCATATATGGCACAGTCATATCTTTCCATAAAATGGTAGGGACTTTTCCCAGAGCGACCAGCGTTTCTGTTCCCTGGCTTACCAGAGAGTATATGGTTTTTATTCTAAGTTCACCTTCCTTAATTTCCGGTAGAATTTCCTTGCGGATTTCACTTTGAGTGGGGTCAATATGCCAGAGGGATTTTGCTTCCAATTTTATTTTTTATAATTTTTTAATTTTGCATATACATCTCCTGAGCGGTCGGAGTTTTTATAACTATTCAATATATTTAATATTTCATTATAATTTTTCCACTCAGGATATTCCAACACCTGACTTTCACCATAAGAAATATTATATTCGTAGTTTTCAATTTTATCTAATATTTCCACACAAGAAATCGCCCTGTCAATTGTAGGAATAAAATATTCAAAAGAGATAAATGGGATAGCATAAGATAACCCTTCCAACGCCTGAACTTCAAAATCTTCCACATCAATTTTACAAAAAACAGGCAGGCCATATTCCTCAATGAGTTGATCCAAGGTAATCACCTCTACTTCCATTTTCTTATCCCAAGCCAAAGCATAAGGCGTTTTGCTTTGTATTTTTTCCTGCCAGTCCTTGCCCGAAAGACTGCTTACTGTTGGAGCTTTTTGATTGATATGAAAGGTTGCTTTCCCAGGTTTATTTCCAATGGCTTTTTGAATCAAAACAACGTTAGAATTCTTCCCAAACTTATTTTTCATATAATTAAAACAAACAGGCTGAGGATCAACGGCAATAATTTTAGAAGGCTTTATTGGCAACCAGGCATCGATTCGATTACCCAGATGCGCACCAATGTCAAAGCAAATATCTCCCTCAGAGATGAATGCGCTATAGAAATTTTTCAACCGTTTGTGGTTGAACGGTTTCCAGTAATAAGTAATAATGGAACGCCACAATCCGAACCTTGTTTGCCAGTTCATTTTCATGCGGCTAAGGTAGGATTTTTATTTATTCCAGTAGTCCGGGAGAGGTAAATATTCCTTAAGTTCTGCATTATAAGGGGCGAAAAAATCCAAAAGTTGTTGGCGTACTTCCGGCGGAGGTGCCTCCGCAGGTGCAACATTATACTTTTTATAATACCCTAATTCATATTTAAAAACAGGCAATTTCAAATATTTTAAAATATCCTGCATCGTGGTTTTGAATCTGTTCGGGTAGTATAAGTCACAAGAAAAAATAACTTTCAAATTATTTTTAAAAATATTTTTCCATTTTAAATAATTATCAATATAAATAGACGGACTTAAATAAATACCGTCCCCCCCTTTTTGGATTCGCTCCATATCCGCCTCACAATCAGTTTTAAAATCCCGCACCTCAAATCCAAGTGGTCTGCCCTCTTCCTGAAAACGCTCATACATTCTATGATGGGAAAACGCCCGATCAATCGGATGCCTAAATAGGACAATTAGTTTAATATTTGGTAAAAAATGCTTTATGATTTCCGGTTCTACTTCAAAAAAAGTATTCGCACTTGCTTCGCCGGTGATGTATTTTACTTCCGGACTTCTTGGAATGGAAATAGGTTCATCGTATAAAATTCCTTTTTCATCTAATTCCGGCCAATGAAAAACTACTGGCCGCGAACCATCTTTAGATGGGAAAATAGACCAATAGGCATCAATTTCATCATTTAATATATCTAAAGATTTGTTGGCAAAAAAATTGGGTTCCTTTAATTTCCCAGGCAGGACATTGGGATGACGCACCAGATACCTAAACAAGGAAGAGGTCGCACATTTGCGTTCGCCTATGATAAAAAAGGATGGTTTTAGAAATTTCAAATACTTTTTTTTATGAAGATATTTAATTAGAATCATTTTTCAAAAAGTACACAAAAAAAACCCTTCCTCAACAAGGAGGAAGGGAAAGGAAAAAAATTAAGAATGTGTTCATAGCCTCTTTTGTGAACCCAAATTAAAAGAGACATTAAAAAATCAATTATGCAATCATTTCAAATTCATCTTGAATAACTTCCAGTTTGATATCGTTTTCATTAATCAATTCCAACTCATATTCAAACGTTACTTTAATTGGGTGAGTGATTGTTTTCGTTTCGTTTTGAACAGGTGCCTGATTATTGATTTGAACTTCCGATTTTTGTTCCTGCTTTTTTACGATAAGCAATTCATCAGATTGAGCTGATAAAAATGTTACAAAGAAGAAAGCGAAACAAGTAAAAATTATTTTCATATTATTTGTGAAGTTGAAGGGTTGTTGTCGTTTGTTAATACAAATATGGGGAAAAAAATGCACGTCACGCAAGTGTTGAAAATATAAAAAAAGGCCAAAAGTGGATTTAGTGTGACGCCAAAAAATCAGGAATTTGACAACTAATCCCTTTAATCTGAACTTATCATTTAAAATACTGTATATTTAACCTTATCCTCATATCTGTGACATGAATATTTTGCAGATTACTCCAGGTTGAAGCCCCACTTTTTCCTAAAAATACCTGATTAATTAGTCTGCTTCAGCTTCCCAAAAATTTTCACCTAACAAAAAAACGGCCATTTCCCAAATTGAAAAATGGCCGTTTTTGGTATCTTTTTTTAAAAAAAGCTACTCTTTTTTTTCAGTTTCTTTCTCTAAAAACAGGATTTGATCTTTTCCCATCACTTCTGCCCAGTCCACCCGCACATAAGATTCATTCAATCCATCAATTGTGATTCCGGTATAATTTGGAAAAATAGGCAAATGCCGATTAAAACGGCGATTGACCATCACGAGCAGGGCAACATCCTGGGGTCGCCCGTAATGTTGGATAGCCGTAAAAGCCGAAGCAATCGTGCGCCCGGTGTACAGCACATCATCAATGAGCAAAACCCGTTTCCCATCCACCAAAAAATCAATTCTGGTTTCATTGGCGGTCAGGGGCATTTTTCTAATCCGAAAATCATCCCGGTAAAAAGTCACATCTAACTTGCCTAAAGGAATAGCTGCACCGGGAATCAATTCGCCCAGTCGCTTGTGAATCCGATCGGCCAGATAAACGCCACCCTTTTGCAAACCGATTAGGCAAAGGTCGGTCAGGTCACCGTAGTTTTCGATGATTTCCCGACAGAGGCGTTCTATAGAAATTTCAAATCGTTGTTCGTCTAATATAATTTTCATAATTACATTCTTTCCGGCATTTCTATTCCCAGCAAGTGCATAGAGGATTTTAATATATTTGCTACAGCTTTGCTCAATTTTAATCTGAATGCTTTAGCCGATTCCGTTTCTGCTCCTAAAATAGACAAATCCCCGTAGAATTTATGAAAGCTCTTCGCCAAATTGTAAGCAAAATTGGCAACATCCGAAGGATTGAGATTCTTGGCTGCTACCTGGATGACTTCCGGGTATTGATGCAGCAAAGCGATAATGTCTTTTTCAGTTGATTGCAAATTCGTATATTTTTTTGCCTCATCTAAATTGACTTCTCCCGCTGCTTTTCGGGTTACAGACGCCACTCTTACGTAGGCGTTTTGAATATATGGCCCCGTATTCCCCTGCAAGTCAACAGATTCTTTTGGATTGAATACGATTCTTTTCTTTGCATCTACTTTTAGAATAAAATACTTCAGAGCAGCCATACCCACCTGGTAATTGATCTGCTCGATTTCTTCTTCCGTAAGGTTTTCCAACTTTCCTTTTTCCTCAGCGTTGGCTCTGGCTTCGGATATCACAATGTCGATCAGGTCATCGGCATCTACGACGGTTCCTTCTCTTGTTTTCATTTTTCCATCCGGCAATTCGACCATCCCGTAAGACAAGTGATGCAAATCATTGGCGTAGGATTCTCCTAATTTTTTTAGAATTTCAAACAACGCCTTGAAGTGATAATTCTGCTCATTCCCCACTACGTAAACCATGCTATCCATTTTCCAGTCATCATATCTCATTTTCGCCGTCCCCAAATCCTGTGTCATGTAAACCGACGTCCCGTCACTTCTCAACAGAA
>JAHDCK010000544.1 GCA_020629915.1 Saprospiraceae bacterium | reverse complement strand
AGAATTTCCTTTCAGTTTGAAAAAGGACACTGCGAAAACGGTGTCCTTTTTTTTGCCCCCCTACAAAACCCCCTCATCTACAAAACTAAAATATCCCTTCTCTGAAACAATCAAATGATCCAATACGGAAATATCCATCACCTCTCCCGCCTTTTTTAGTTTTTTGGTAATGTCCAGGTCGGCCTGACTGGGGCGAAGATTGCCCGAAGGATGATTGTGGAATAAAATAATGGAGGAAGCCAATCCAGCCAATGCTTTTTTGAATATGATTTTTGCATCTACGACAGTTCCGGCTACGCCACCGGAGCTGATACATTCTTTTCCAATAACCCGGTTGGAGCGATTGAGTAACACGATCCAAAATTCTTCATGAGGCAAATCTATCAGGATCGGAGCCAGGATATTGTAAGCATCCCGACTACCTTTGATTTGAGGACGCTCGGCGGCGTTGGCGAGTTGTCGGCGGCGGCCCAGTTCCGTAGCAGCAGCGATAGTAATGGCCTTGGCCTCTCCAATGCCTTTGAATTGGGTCAGGTCTGATATATTTTTCTTTCCCAGCTCGTGGAGATTGTTATTCACACTTTTCAGAATGCGCTGAGAGAGGGCGACTGCGGTTTCATTGCGAGAGCCGGAACCAATGAGAATGGCGAGCAGTTCTGCATCGGAAAGAGCTTTCCTACCTTTGTTGAGTAATTTTTCGCGCGGGCGATCGGCTTCGGCCCAGGCTTTTATCGTCCATCCGGTTGCGTTATAATTTTCCATACATAATATAGACGCTCAAATGCACCGGATTCCATAAAAAAACATAAAAAAAAGTGCGTATTTCATAGAAATACGCACCCGTTAAACCCAAAAGAGGGATAATTTAAGCCGCTAAACCATTTACAAACTTAGTCAGTTTGCTTTTTAAGTTCGCAGCTTTATTCTTATGTATCAGATTGCGCTTCGCCAGCATATCGATGTTCTTAACGACATAAGGCAATAACTTTGCAGCTTCCTTAGAATCAGTTGTTTCCCGGAGCTTTTTAATCAAAGATCTTGCGGTCTTTTTATAATAGCGGTAACGCAGACGCTTCTTAGCATCCTGACGTATTCTTTTTTTACATGACTTATGATGTGCCATTGGCTTAAATTTTTCTTTTTTTAAAATCGGAGTGCAAATTTAAGACCCCTTTATGGCTTATCCAAACGTTTGTAAAATAAATTTTGCAGAATATTCTGTGCATTTAAGGTAAAATTCACCGATATTTGTTATTCCCAAAATGAAACCAGTGAGATTACAGGAATAAGGCGGAAATATCTTTACCTTTTACTCTGTAATAACATACCACAAACTTTTGAAAAACAAAAAATAGAGTTGTCATTTCGACGATAGGAGAAATCTCGTCTAAAAATGAAAATCTGATTCCCAGGAAATCCCGGAAATAAAGAAAAGGAAACTGTTCCTTGCCTTTAGACGAGATCTCTCACTCCGTTCGAGATGACAAATTATTATGAAACACCAAGCTAATGGCTCAAGTTACAAGTCCTTGAACATTAAAATGTGTTCTTTTTCTGTTTTCAATTTCTTATAAATTGAACCACTAGAAGGACAAAATAAAGCCTCGAAATTATTGTCGATTAAAATTGACTAATTGCTTAAGGGATGAGAGAATAATAAAATATACAAATTAAACGCAGTTATTTTTTGGGTTGG
>JAHDCK010000142.1 GCA_020629915.1 Saprospiraceae bacterium | reverse complement strand
AACACGGGTGTGGATGCCAAGCTACCCATCGGTTCTTCCCTCAATCTCGACCTCACAGTGAATCCGGATTTTTCTCAAATCGAAGTGGATGCCCAGGTGACGAATCTGGATCGGTTTAGTTTGTTTTTCCCGGAGAAGCGAACTTTTTTTCTGGAAAACAAAGACGTTTTTGAAAATTTTGGCATCTCTCCTGCCCGTCCTTTTTTTAGTAGAAAAATTGGGTTGAATGACAATGGCGAAACGATTCCGATTTTGTTTGGAATGCGGCTCACCGGAAATGCTGACAAGAAAACCCGGATTGGTTTGATGAGTTTGCAGACGGAAGGCGATTCGGATTTGCGGAGTCAAAATTTTAGTTCTTTTGCTTTTTATCGCCGCTTATTTCAACGCTCTACCCTCAAGGGATTTTTCACCAATCGGCAGGCATTTGGCGGAGGAGAATTTAAAGGGAATGATTACGGACGCAATACAGGTTTAGAGTTTACGTATAATTCTTTAAACAATACCTGGCGCGCCTGGGCAGGCGGACACTTGTCTTTCAAGCCAGAAAAATATGATAAAAACTTATTCTTAAAAACAGGATTTAATTACTTCAAACGGGCCTGGACTATCCGGGGCAGCTATGCGTATATTGGTACAAATTATATTGCGGATGTAGGATTTGTTCCTCGCTTGGACAATTACGATGCAGAGAGAGATACAACCATTCGCCTGGGTTATCATCAACTATTTAACGAAAACATTCATACGAGATATATAGAACATCCTACTATTTCATTTCATAGATTCATTTGGGCCAATTATGTTATCTATTTAGAAAATGGAAATTTCAATACCTCTATTAATACCTGGAATTATGAATTATATTTTAAAAACACAAGTAATTTTAATGCCAACTTCCAATTCCGGGCGATTGTACTCCCCTTCCCGATTACCAGCTTCACCAATGATACGCTCCTTCTCCCCGCTACGCAATACAACACCTATCGCTTCCGCTTGGAATACGAATCGGATGAGCGCAAACCTTTTGCTTATGAAGCCACGGCTTTTTATGCGACGTTCTACAATGGTGAGCGATATAATGCCCAATTAAATTTTATATATAATATTCAGCCCTGGGGAAGATTTACTTTAGGATTGAATTATAATTATTTAAAATTTCCGGGAGAATACGGAACTGCCAATTTATTCCTCATTTCGCCCAGAATAGAAATTTTCTTCAATAGAAATTTACAGTGGACTTCCTTCCTTCAATACAATACACAGTCCAACCGATTCAATATAAACAGCCGGCTACAATGGCGATTTAAGCCGATGTCAGATTTATATTTAGTTTATACGGATAATTATGATACTCAAAATTTAGGAACCAACGAAGAAACGCCCTTCGCTCCTATCGGACGATCCATTGTTTTGAAAGCAACCTATTGGTTAGCTTTTTAATTGGAATATTGTACCTACCATTGCACTAATCCTTATCCGGATTAGCAGGAATCAAGTCCAAAGCAATCAAAACATTTCCTCCAACAATCATAATTAATTGCAATATAAACGCATTAAATCCCTTGAGTCCCAGCCAGTGAAAAAAGATAAATTCCACGCCAACCAAACTCAATATAAGTCCTAACATACCAGAAAAAAATATAATAAAACCAAGCAAAGCTAAAACGCCCTTTTTCATATTTTTTTAATTTAAATTAGAAAATATGGGTTTCACTTCCACCCCTTTATGTTTTAATAGTCGCAACATACCCTTTCCGCCATACAAATGTCCAACTCCTACTCCGGCAAAAATCGTTTTGCTTTGCATATTCTCAAAAAGACAATCTGCCATTAAATAATTGCGATCATACAGCAAAGTTTTCCGAAGCGCACCGGTACTTTTTTTTAGGGACTTTTGCAGTTTTTGTAAATCCCCCTGATCGTAATGCTTTATCATTTTTCGCATAGATTGTTTTTGCTTGCGAATATTTCCCAGGAGATTCATCAATAATTTTACTTGTTTTTTCAATGGTATTTTATCCAATACCTTAAAATGCTCTTCCTGACTTTCCAGCCCAATCACTTCCTTCTCAACCGACTTTGCATAATAGAATAACGATTCATCCAGAGAATGGTTGCGATCCGGACTAGCAATATTTTCACTAATCATATACGTAATAACTACGGGCTTCATGTGTTCCCACATTTCTATGTTTGCAGGAATTAGTTTTTTTATCTTTTTTTTCGCCCAGGCAAATTGGTTTTCTGTCAGATAATCCCGAAGCGATGTTCCATTAGGAAAGGTCGTATATTGCAAAACATCATTTGACATCGGAATTCCGAGGTCATATTCCAAAGCCAGCACTTCACATTCTCCAAGTAATTTTTTATACAAATCAAAATTTTTAAATACAATTTCTTCCTTTATATGAATCGTCCCCAATAAGTAGGATACGTCACTTTTGCCCTTTTGTCGCAAGGACCACAAAATCGATTTTTTATTTTTTTTCATAAAATAATAACCTCAGGGAAATGTTTTTACAAATAAAGTTAAATTTACAACCAGAATAAAACAATCCATGAAGATTCTTCAGCTTTGCAAAAAATTTCCCTATCCACTCAAGGACGGCGAATCTATTGCCGTGACTTATCTCAGTCGGGCACTCCACAAACTGGGCGCAAAGCTAACCCTTTTGGCTATGGATACCACCAAACACCCGGTCAACCCCGAAGGATGGCCAAATGATTTTAATCACTATGAAGCCATTCACCTGGTAAAAATTGACAATTCCATCAAGTACAAAGATGCGTTGCTCAATCTGTTTAGCGAAGATTCTTATCATGTCAGTCGGTTCATTTCCAGGGGGTATTCCCTTCGGCTGATCCAATTATTGCAGGAAGAAGAATATGATATTATTCAATTAGAAACGCTGTATCTCGCACCTTATATTCCAACCATAAAAAAATATGCCAAAGGAATGGTTGTCATGCGCGCTCATAATATTGAGTTTGAAATTTGGGATCGCATTGCGCAACATACCAGTTTTCTTCCTAAAAAATGGTACTTGCATCACCTGACTCAGAAGCTGCGAAATTTTGAACTGGCTCAGTTTCCAAATTACGATTTGCTCATTGCGATTACCGAAAGAGATTTGCAAAAGTATCGAGCGCTGGGTTATTCTAATCCGGCTCATGTCACGCCTATCGGACTAAACATCGCCAATTACATGGCTGATGATGGAGGATTTTATAAAAATTTAGAAATGTCCTTTATCGGCTCTCTGGATTGGATGCCGAATATCGAAGGATTGATTTGGTTTCTGGATGCCGTTTGGCCTATACTAAATGAGCGTTTTCCGCATTTAAAATTAAATATTGCAGGGAGAAACACTCCGCCCTGGTTATTTGAAAAAACCTTTCCCAACGTACAAATACACGGCGAGGTACCAGATGCAATTGAGTTTATCAATCGCTATCCGATCATGATCGTTCCCTTGCTTGCCGGGAGCGGTATGCGCGCCAAAATCCTTGAAGGCATGGCACTTGGAAAAGTGGTTATTTCTACTTCAATCGGTGCCGAGGGCATTGATGCGACCCACGGGGATCAAATCCTGATAGCTGATTCCCCCGAAGATTTTGAAGCTGCAATTGAGGATTGTTTTGGACGCGGAAAGAATTTAGTTAGAATGGGACAAAAAGCCCAGGTTTTTGTCAGTGATCGGTATGATAATTACAACATTGCACGTTCCCTCCTTAATTTGTATCAAGAAATGCTCGTGAAGGTTTAAATTCCCTATATTTGCGGGGAAAAACTACCCAGGTTGAAGATAATGGTGCTGACATCGAGGTTTCCTTTCCCCTTGGAAAAAGGGGACAAACTCAGAATTTTTCATCAAATTCGGTTGCTCTCCCGCCAGCACGAAATTGTGCTCTGCTCTCTCGTAGAAACCCATCCTCTTCCCGAACACATTCAGGCTGTAAAAAAGTATTGCAATAAAATTCATTTATTAAAATTAAATAAAGCAAGCATTTTGTTCAATGCGGGATTAGCTCTTTTCAAAAATCTCCCCATACAGGTGGGTTATTTTTATAATAAAAATATTGCTATTAAAATAAATCAAATAGCAGAAAAAGAAAATCCCGACCACGTTTATTGTCAGTTGGTTAGAATGGCAGAATATGCCCGGCAACTCCCCTTCCCAAAAACCCTGGATTATATGGATGCCTTTTCTGTTTGGGCAGAACGGTGGGCCAAAGAAACTTCCTTTGCAGCCAAACCTATTTGGCAGCGGGAAACCAGAAAATTAAAATTATACGAAAAAAATATTGCAAAAGATTTTGATCACCTGACTATAATTTCCGCACCGGATCGTGCTCATCTCCAACTGGATCATGATACTAAAGTTCATATCACACCCAATGGTATTGATGTAGATTATTTTACAAAAAACAAGAATACAGAAAAAATATATGATATTTCCTTTATAGGAAATATGGGTTATCGACCCAATATTGCAGCAGCAAAATACTTATATTATAAAATTTTACCTATTTTAAAACAAAAAAATCCTGCCATCAAAATTCTGATTGCCGGAGCCAGACCCACAGCAGAGATCAAAAAAATGCAGGACAAAAACGTCACGGTAACAGGTTGGCTGGATGACATTCGGGATGCTTATAATCAAAGCAAAATATTTGTTGCTCCTTTATTTGCTGGCAGCGGTTTGCAAAATAAAATCCTGGAAGCCATGTCTATGGAATTGCCTTGTGTAACAACCCCTCTCGTCAATAATGCCATTGGAGCCAATGAAAAAATAATATCCCTGGCCGATACGCCCGAATCATTCTCTGAAAAAATCAATGATCTGCTCAAGAACGAATCCAAAATCGCAACAATAAAGGTGGGTGGAAGAAAATTCGTGGAAGACAACTTTAGTTGGGATACCTTTGTTGGTAAGTTAAATGAAATTATAAAATCAAATTCTAATAAAATTATAAAAAAATCAATATGAGCAAAGTACTCAATACCATAGAATCCGCCATTGAAGATATAAAAAATGGCAAAATCATCATCGTAGTGGATGATGAAGATCGCGAAAACGAAGGCGATTTTATCTGCGCAGCTGAATGTGTTACGCCGGAGATCATCAACTTCATGGCCACTCACGGAAGAGGGTTAATTTGCTCGCCTCTGCTAGAGGAAAGGTGTGAGGAATTAAAACTCAACATGATGGTAGAAAACAACAGTGCGCTTCACGAAACAGCTTTTACCGTTTCTATTGACTTGCTGGGAAGAGGTTGTACGACCGGGATTTCTGCCTATGACCGGGCCACTGGAATAAAAGCCCTGACGGAACCCGGGATCAAAGCGGAAGATTATGCTCGTCCTGGCCATATTTTTCCATTAAAAGCCAAAAAAGGTGGCGTTTTGAGACGTACCGGGCACACAGAAGCAGCTGTGGATTTGGCTACTTTGGCCGGGTTTTATCCGGCAGGAGTTTTGGTGGAAATTTTAAATGAGGATGGAACAATGGCTCGCCTGCCGGATTTAGTAAAAATTGCTAAAAAGTTTGATTTAAAAATAATCTCTATAAAAGATTTGGTGGCTTACCGGATGAAACACGAACGGTTAATCCAAAAAGAAGTTGAGGTAAAAATGCCGACCAAATACGGTGATTTTCAACTCATTGCTTTTTCGCAAACCACGACAGGGGAAGTACATCTTGCTCTGAAAAAGGGAGATTGGCAACCGGATGAGCCGGTGCTGGTTCGCGTTCACTCTTCTTGCGAAACGGGTGACATATTAGGGTCTTTACGATGTGATTGCGGGCCGCAGCTGCACAATGCCCTTTCTATGATAGAAAAAGAAGGCAAAGGATTGGTTTTGTATATGAGACAGGAAGGACGAGGAATTGGATTGCTCAACAAATTGAAAGCTTACAAACTTCAGGAAGAAGGTTATGACACTGTGGAGGCCAATCTCAAATTAGGCTTTCAGGGCGACCAAAGAGATTATGGCGTGGGTGCTCAAATTCTCCATGATTTAAATGTTCGTAAAATTCGCCTCATTTCAAACAATCCCAAAAAACGCATAGGTTTAATTGGTTATGGTTTAGAAATTATAGAAAAAGTTCCTATAGAAATTTTACCTAACCAACACAATGAGGCCTATCTAAAAACTAAGCGAGATAAAATGGGACATGATATATTGAAGGATTAAAATCACCTTCATTTTGTTTTTATCTGAAATAGAAAAGGTTAGGACAAAGAAGGAAATTTCCCTAATTTTGGCGGATTTTAAAATGAAGAGCACATGGTTTATTTGACCAGACGGGAAAGATTTAATGCCGCTCACAAATTGTGGGTAAAAGATTGGAGCGAAGAAAAAAACAGGGAGATTTTTGGCAAGTGCGCCAACGCCAACTGGCATGGCCATAATTATGAACTATTCATAACCGTCAAAGGGAATCCCCACCCTCAAACTGGCTTCGTCATGAACGCCAAAACGCTTGGAAGCATTGTAAAAAAACATATCATTGAAAAACTAGATCATTCTAATTTAAATCTCGACGTAGATTTTATTCCCTCAAATATTCAACCAACTACTGAAAATCTTGTTATGCTTATCTGGAAAGAACTGGAATCTAAAATTGAAGGTTGTCAGCTTCATTCCATTAAGTTAAAAGAAACAGAAAACATTTACGCAGAATATTTTGGAGAATAGCAGTCGCAGGATTGCACTAAAAATCAAAGAATGTCTTATACAAAAAAAGAAAATTACGACAAGGAGACCACTGAAGATCTAATCAAAGATTATAAACATATATTAAAAGAAATTGGAGAAGATCCGAAACGGGAGGGATTGTTAAAAACGCCGGAACGAGCAGCCAAGGCCATGCAGTTTTTAACACATGGATATGATTTAAGCGGAGAAGAAATATTAAAATCTGCCATGTTTAAGGAGGATTACAGTGAAATGGTCATCGTAAAAGACATCGAAGTGTATAGCCTTTGCGAACACCACATGCTTCCTTTTTTCGGAAAGGCTCACGTCGCCTATATCCCCAATGGTCATATTGTTGGCCTGAGTAAAATCCCAAGGGTTATTGATGTTTTTGCCAGAAGATTGCAGGTGCAGGAAAGATTGACAGACGAAATTCTGGAGTGTATTGATAAAACACTGAAACCGCTTGGAGTTGCTGTGGTTATCGAAGCACAACACATGTGCATGATGATGCGAGGTGTACAAAAGCAAAACTCTCTGACTACAACCAGCGGATTTCGAGGTGCATTTGAAAATGAAAAAACGCGAACGGAGTTTTTAACTTTGGTTGCCGCAAAATTGCATTAAAATTAATTATATTTAAAAAACAAAACAAACCAACTATGAAAGCCTACGTTTTCCCCGGACAAGCCGCACAGTTTGAAGGGATGGGAAAAGATATGTATGATGATTCTGCCGTAGCCCGAATATATTTTGAAAAGGCCAATGAAATTTTGGGATATGATATTTCCAATGTCATGTTCAACGGCACTGCAGAAGAACTCAAAGAAACTAAAATCACCCAACCCTCCGTCTTTCTGCATTCTGTCATCAAGGTAAAAATGGAAGGCGATTTGTTTGTGCCTGAGATGGTGGCCGGTCATTCTCTGGGAGAATTTTCGGCGCTGGTCGCCTGCGGGAGTTTGGACTTTGAAAGTGGTCTAAAACTGGTTCAGCAAAGAGCAATGGCCATGCAAAAAGCCTGCGAAATGGAAAAAGGCACAATGGCCGCTATCCTCGGAATGGAAGATGAAGTCGTAGAAAATATTTGTAATGAAATTGAGGACGTAGTTGTTGCAGCCAACTACAATTGCCCCGGACAACTCGTTATTTCCGGTAGTGAAAGCGGCATCGAAAAAGCCGTGGCCAAATGTCAGGAGGCTGGTGCAAGACGAGCGATTGTCCTGCCTGTCGGTGGCGCATTCCACTCCCCGCTCATGGCTCCGGCCAAGGAACAACTGGAAGCAGCAATTGAAAATACCGAATTTAAAAAGCCCGTTTGTCCAATTTATCAAAATGTCACCGGAAAAGCTTCCACCGATCCCGAAGAAATACAAAAAAACTTAATATTACAATTAACTGCTCCTGTTCGCTGGACGCAAACCATGCAAAACATGATTGCGGATGGAGCGACTTCTTTTACGGAAGTGGGTGGCACCGGAAAAGTTATTCAGGGTTTTGTCAAAAAAATAGATAGGAAGTTTCCAACTGCCACTTTGTAACCATTTTTAGTAAATTGGCACTGAATTGGGAATTTTTTTGTAAAAATTTCGTTTTTACCTTAACCCGTATTTTAGAATGCGTGACTTTTTCAAAAAAATTTCATCTAACAGGTAATCCCCCAATTTACCGTCTCGAAAAGGTATTGAATGGAAACAAAAAAAGAGGTCAAAACCGGATCACTGCTTATCGCTCAACCCTTTATGGGAGATCCTAATTTCAAACGTTCTGTCGTTTTGCTTTGCGAGCATCAGCAGGAAGAAGGAACCGTGGGTTTTATCCTGAATAAATCTGTCAATATGCAGATCGGAGAACTCATGGCTGATTTTCCTGACTTTGAATCTGAAGTTTTTTATGGGGGCCCTGTCCAAACAGACACGCTCCATTACATCCACACCAAGGGTGACTTGCTGGATGATGCCCAATTTGTATCGGATGGAATTTACTGGGGCGGAGATTTTGATAAGCTAAAATTTCTCATTTCCTCTGGTTTGATAGAATCAAAAGACATCCGTTTTTTTGCCGGATACTCCGGTTGGAGTGCCGGACAGCTCAACGATGAGTTAATTCATGGTTCCTGGATGACTGGTACCGTTCATCAAAATTACGTTTTCAACCACAATCCTATGGAGGATTTATGGACAAAGGTGCTGGATCACAAGGGCGATTCCTTTACGGTTATTGCTCAGATGCCGGACACCATTCACTGGAATTAAAATTTTAATTTACTCATATAAAAAAGTCTTTCCTTCTGGGAAGGCTTTTTTTATTGGAATTCATATTATTAAAAACCCTTATTTTAAAACACTTCTTTGTATTTTTGTATTCAAAATAAAAAGCTACTCTTTTGATAAATGCATCTAAAATAAAAGTTCAATACGGAAACCGAATTCTACTCAATGAAGTCAACCTGACTATCGCACCTAAAGATCGTATAGGGTTGGTAGGAAGAAACGGAGCCGGAAAATCTACCCTGCTAAAAATCATTTCTAAAATGCAAAGCCCGGACGAGGGCGTCCTAGATATTCCCAAGGGAACAACAATGGGCTATCTTCATCAGGATATGTCCTTGCCAAAGGGAAAAACCGTTCTGGAAGAAACGCTGACTGCTTTTTCGGAAATAAAAAGTATGGAAGCAAAGCTGGAAAAACTCAATCTGGAACTGGTGGATCGGGAAGATTATGAGAGTGATTCCTATTCTAAGCTAATTCAAAAAATTTCAGACCTTACGGAACGTATTTCTTATCTGGGTGGAGATTCCGCTGAAGCCAATGCACAAAAAATTCTGGGCGGCCTGGGCTTCAAAGCCTCAGACATGGATCGCCCCACTGAAGAATTTAGCGGCGGATGGCAAATGCGGATTGAATTGGCAAAAATGCTCCTTCAAAAACCGGATTACCTGCTGCTGGATGAGCCGACCAACCATTTGGATATTGAATCCATTATATGGTTAGAAGGATTTTTAAAATATTATGAAGGGGCTATTGTTGTGATTTCTCACGATAAAATGTTTCTGGATAGCGTCACTAAAAAAACGGTGGATGTGGAGGCCGGAAAACTCATCGAATACAAAGCTCCATACAGTAAATATATTGAACTCCGACAAGAACGCAGGGAAAAACTGGAAGCTGCTTATACCAACCAGCAAAAGGTAATTGCTCAAAAAGAACGAACCATTACCCGCTTCATGGCCAAAGATTCTAAAACGAAAATGGCCCAATCCATGAAAAAACAATTGGATAAGATGGAGCGAATAGAATTGGATGTGGCGGATACTTCTGCCATGCGGATTCAGTTTCAGCCACCTCCGCGTTCTGGCCAAATTGTCGTAGAAGGACATAACCTGCAAAAGAAATATGGAGATTTAACCGTTTTTAGTGAGGTAGGAATTAAGATGGATCGAGGGGATCGGGTGGCTTTTGTTGGTCAAAACGGACAGGGAAAAACGACCTTGAGTAAAATTATTGGTGGGATGGAATCTCTATCTGAAGGAGATTTAAAATTGGGACATAATGTCCAATTAGGATATTATGCTCAAAATCAGGCAGAGACTTTACACCATAACCTTACGGCTTTGCAAACCATGGAAAATGCTTCTCCTCCTGAAATGCGAACCCAACTGCGAAAAATCCTGGGTGCGTTCATGTTCAGCGGAGAAGACGTGGATAAAAAAGTATCGGTTTTGTCCGGAGGCGAACGAGCCAGATTGGCATTGAGTTGTATGTTGCTACGGCCATTTAATTTACTGATTCTGGATGAGCCGACCAATCACCTGGATATGCCTTCCAAGGAAGTTTTGAAGCAAGCTCTTCAAAAATACGAGGGAACTTTGATTGTCGTATCCCACGACCGGGAGTTTTTGCAGGGATTGACCAATCGGGTAATTGAGTTTCGGGATGGCCAACTGTATGATCATTTGGGTGATATAAATTACTTCCTGGAGAAACGAGCAGTAGAAGATATGCGCC
>JAHDCK010000543.1 GCA_020629915.1 Saprospiraceae bacterium | reverse complement strand
ATAGAAGTTTTTTTCTGTACCTGCGCTTTGATGTCCTGGCTAATGACCAGAAAAAACAAAACTAAACTTATAATAATTAATTGCATCCGCAACCTCCTCCTACTTTACCTCCGTTAGCTCCAGAGGCACCTTCGCGGTACGTGTGAAAATTGGTTTCAAAGAAATCGAGCTTGCGCCCGGCAAGTTCCATTTCTGCGTCGTTGAGGTACATCTTTTGATAACCT
Source organism: Saprospiraceae bacterium (assembly GCA_020629915.1). Taxonomy (GTDB): domain Bacteria; phylum Bacteroidota; class Bacteroidia; order Chitinophagales; family Saprospiraceae; genus JAHDCK01. Next base: position 1,490 of record JAHDCK010000543.1, on the reverse strand, counting down.
TTGACGGAAACGCAACTGCTGAGGGTTCCGCACAAGGCGAAACATAACAGCAATAATTTTATTTTTTTCTTTTTCATATAAAATGATTTTTTATTATTTTAAATATATTTTACTGTTTTGTCATCTCGAACCATAGCGAGAGATTTTCTCTATGAAGCAAGGAACTGATTGGTTTTAAAAAATTAACCGACGAAAATAAATCGTGCTGGTTGCTGGTGTCAGGTGGGACACCTGGCACGAAAACATTTTTCCCGTCAGGTGTTCCACCTGACGGTTACAGGGCACGGTGCTTAGTTAAAAGTTCGTCGGTTTTATTTAACCTCAATAAGTTCCTTGCCAGAGCACTTAAGTCCATTCATGGATTAGATTTTCACTTCGTAGAGAAGATTTCTCACTCCGTTCGAAATGACAAAATCAGATGTTATTTGCTTAAATTATTCGTATATAAAATACCTCCATCATTATCTACCAAAACGCCTTCAACGCCCTTCAGTCGATTGAGCAAAATCAATCCCTTCTCCGCTCCCAGTACCATCACCGCCGTAGCAAGCGCGTCCGCCAATTCCGGGTTCGGGCAAATCACGCTGACCGCTTGCACGCCCTCGCAAGGCATTCCCGTTCGGGGATCGATGATGTGCGAATACCGCTTTCCGTCGATAAGTGCGTAGCTCTCATAACTGCCGGAAGTCACGACAGCACCTTGTTTAAAATTCAGGGAGGCGAGTAGATGATCCGGGTCTTCGGGGTTGGTGATTTTGATTTCCCAGTCGTTGCGATCCGGCGGCGCGCCCCAGCAAAGCAAATCGCCGGAGGCATTAACCAAACCGCTTTGGATGCCTAGGTTTTCCATCACCACTTTAGCACGAAGGGCAGCGTATCCTTTCCCGATGGCGCCGAAGCCGATTTTCATGCCTTCCTGTTTTAGCATCACGGCATTACGGGATTTATCCAATAATATATGTCTGAAATTAATGCGTTGTTGCAGTTCCTTGATAGTTTCCCAGGACGGAATCTCGCTTTCGGTTTTATTAAATTTCCAATAAAAACGTGCGAGGGTTCCGCTAATGTCGAAGGCTCCGTTAGTCAACTTAGAAACTTTAATGCTTCTTTTTATAATATCAAATAATTCTCTATCAACTCTTACAAAATCCTTCCCGGCAGCGTTGTTAATCGCACTCGTTTGGCTATCGGCTTTCCAGGAAGAAATGAGGTTTTCGATGCGTTCGATTTCCGCAACTCCGGCGCGGATGCCGTCCCAGGCCACCTGGGGATTTTCGTGGATGGCCGTCAGGACAAATTTGCAGCCCATGAGTTTGAGTACGTGGTGATGGGCTTTTGCCATTGGGTTTACAGCAGCATTAGTCATGAGTTATTTGGTTATGTTATTTTTAATATAATTTATACACTCCTGCGTGGATCGTCTTTCATCGTAGGTCATTTCTTCAAGGACTTTTCCATCGCCGTCCAGCAATACCATTTTTGGAAAGGCT
>JAHDCK010000141.1:8434-10867 GCA_020629915.1 Saprospiraceae bacterium | reverse complement strand
ACTTTTTATTTTTGTTTTTCAAAAGTTCGGCGGTTATTTTCTGAAAACCAATTAATAAAAATTTTCCTACAATTGCTCCTTGAAGTAATTCGCAAATTCCTCAACGGAAAAAGCACCGACATCGCCCTCGCCTTGCTTACGCACAGCAACCTTTCCTTCCTCCATTTCTTTCTCGCCAATGATCAACATAAAAGGAATTTTTTTCACTTCGGCATCCCGGATTTTCCGACCGATTTTTTCACTTCTTCCATCAATCGTTCCACGAATATCCAGGGCCGCCAACTGGTCTTTCACCTGCTGCGCATAATCTGAAAAGCGATCACTAATCGTTAAAATTGAAAACTGCTCCGGCGATAACCACAAGGGAAATTTCCCGCCGCAATGTTCTATCAAAACCCCAATAAATCGCTCCATCGAACCAAAAGGTGCCCGGTGAATCATCACAGGTCGATGCGGCTGATTATCCGCTCCAATGTATTCCAACTTAAAGCGTTCCGGCAAATTGTAATCCACCTGAATCGTCCCCAACTGCCAGGAGCGACGCAATGCATCCTTCACCATGAAGTCCAATTTTGGCCCATAGAATGCCGCTTCGCCAAGTGCTGTCACCGTCTCCAATCCGACTTCCGCAGTCGCTTCAATGATCGCCCGTTCTGCATTATTCCAGTTTTCATCCGAACCAATGTACTTATCGGGATTGTCCGGATCACGCAGGGAAATCTGAGCCGTAAATTCCTGAAAACCCAATTTTTTGATCACGTGCATGGTCAAATCCAATACATTTAAAAATTCCTCTTTCACCTGTTCCGGCGTGCAAAAAATATGCGCATCATCCTGCGTAAATCCCCGAACCCGCGTCAGGCCATGCAACTCTCCGCTTTGCTCGTAGCGATACACCGTTCCAAACTCAGCAATCCGAATCGGCAATTCCTTGTAGGAGTGTGGACGATGCCCATAGATTTCACAATGGTGCGGACAGTTCATCGGTTTCAATAAAAATTCCTCGCCTTCCCTCGGCGTATGAATCGGTTGGAAACTATCCTCCCCATATTTTTCATAATGCCCGGAAGTTACGTATAAGTCTTTTTTACCTATATGAGGCGTAATGACCGGCTTATATCCTCGCTTGATTTGTTCTTCTTTTAGAAAATCTTCCAGACGCGTGCGAAGAGCCGTCCCCTTGGGCAACCAAATCGGCAAGCCCGCTCCTACCCGCTCGGAAAACATAAACAACCCGAGTTCTGCACCGAGTTTTCTGTGGTCGCGTTTTTTGGCTTCTTCCTGAAGGTGGAGATATTCCTGAAGCTCCTTCGCCTTTGGAAAACTCACGCCGTAGATCCGGGTCATCTGCTTGCGACTTTCATCCCCGCGCCAGTAGGCTCCTCCGACTTTCATCAATTTGAGAGCTTTGATTTTCCCTGTATTTGGAATGTGCGGCCCACGACAGAGATCTACAAAATTACCTTGCTGATAAAACGTGATAGTTCCGTCTTCGAGGTCTTCGAGGAGTTCGAGTTTGTACTCATCTCCTTTTTCTTTAAAATAGGCAATGGCTTCCTCCTTAGAAACGTCTCGTCGCTCGTAGTCATTTTTTTGACGGGCGAGTTCGAGCATTTTGTCTTCTATTTTTTTAAAATCCGCAGTCGATAGAATTTTATCTCCGAGATCCACATCGTAGTAAAATCCCGTTTCTACTGCTGGCCCAATTCCGAATTTCACGCCGGGGTAAAGGACTTCTAATGCCTCAGCCATGATGTGTGCGGAAGAGTGCCAAAAAGTTTCCTGGCCTTCCTTGTCATTCCACGTGAATAATTGCAGGGAAGCATCTTCGGGAATGGGGCGATTGGCATCCTGCACTTCGCCATTGACTTTTGCGGCCAGGACATTCCTCGCCAGTCCGCTGCTAATGGATTCAGCGACTTGCATGGCAGTTGTTCCGGCTTCGTATTGTCGGATGCTACCATCTGGTAAAGTTATATTTATCATTTTTAAAGGTTTGAACAACTGCCATACGAGAGCAGCCGTTGATTTAAAAAACTAATATTCTTAAAATTATATTTTTTGAAATAAAAAGTTGTTACCGCGCACTGGCGGTGGTGGTAGTTGTGGTGGGAATGCTATTTGGAAAGATGTAGAGCATTGAGTATAGAAATTTTGTTATTAACTATGGGATTACAATAATGGTTCCAAAGGTAAGAATAATTTTGCTGGCGGTGGAAATCATAGTGCGTTTTTTAACCACAGAGGGCACTGAGAAAACACAGAGGGCTTTGTGGTTCTTTGTGTCCTCTGTGGTTAATTTTGCCAAGAGTGGAAATCATAGCGCGTTTTTTAACCACAGAGGGCGCAGAGAAAACACAGAGGGCTTCTTTGTGTTACTTTGTGTCCTCTGTGGTTTATTTTGCCGGGGGTGGAAATCATAGTGCGTTTTTT